>DASRAT010001068.1:0-3327 GCA_035638015.1 Gemmataceae bacterium
CCTCATCCAGGCACGCTTTATTAAGCGACTGCCGCGGTTCTGCCTTGTCCCCGCTGGCGTCAGGAAGAGAGAGGCGCGGGGCAACCGCGGCCATTTTGCCGAGCGATTCGGCGGCGTTGGCGCGCACCAGCGGGTTGATGTGCCGCAGGGCTCGGATCAATGCTGGAACGGCCTGGTCGGCGGCTTCGCCCATATCGCCGAGGGCTTCCGCCGCCAGGGCACTGACCCAGTTGTCTTGATCTCGAAGCGCCCGCACCAGACTCGGCACGGCAACCGGCGCCGCACCTTCGCCGATCTTTCCCAGGGCCTGAACGGCCATGGCCCGCACACTGTCGTTGCTATCGGCGACGGCCTCGACCAACGCGACGGCTGCCTCCTGCGCGGGCGCCCCGATAGTTCCCAGGGACTCGGCCGTCTGAGCACGCACAACGTTATCCGGGCTGGCCAGGCCTTCTACCAACTTCTCTGTTGCCGTTCCGTTCAAAGGGCCAACCTGAGCGATTGCCTCCGCAGCGGCCGTTCGCACGGATTGGTCCTGGTCCTGCAAGAGGGCGACCAGCGCGGAAACTGCAGAAGCGGCCGCTCCTTTCATAGATCCCAGCGCGCGCGAAGCTGACGTTTTGACCGCCGGGCTAGCATCTTCCAAAAGGCTTACCAGGGCGTGGACGGTTGATTCTTCTGCAGATCCCACTTTGCCCAAGGCCTCGGCTGCTTCGCAGCGGACCGTTTCGTCGGCATCCGTCAACACGGCGATCAGACCACGGGCCAACTCCGGCCGCGGCTCTCCAATTCGCCCAAGTGCCCGGGCCGCCTGGGTGCGCACGGCTGCCAAGTCGTCTGCCAACGCGTTCTGAAGGGTTGAAAGCAGGAGATCGATGGAGTTCCGCCGAGGCACCAAGAAGGGCCTCCTTTTCCACCTGGCCCACCAGGGCGGTCCAATTGCGAGCGATCGCGCGGCCAGGCCAGACAATTGGTCCGGGTTAGATGCGCCAATGACACCCAACGCTTCGACCAGACTCTGCCGCACCAAATCACTGGGGTCCATGGCAAGCGGCGCCAGCAAAACCACCTGATCGTGAGCGTGCAGATGGCCAAGCGCGGCAGCGGCGATAGCGCGCATATGCTCCTGAGGGTCGCGCAAGTGATGGACCAGAGCGGGAATGGCGGCGGGTCCAAAGGCGGCCAGGACAAACGGGAGCTGGTCACGTTGCTCTTTGGTCATGGAAGCAACGGAACGCAGCGACACCAAAAGCGGCAATATTGCGCGGGGACCGTACTGAGGGAGGGCATGGAGCGCACGCTCGTGGATCGCGTCGTGGGGGCTCCAGAAGTCCGTGATTATTTCGGTCAAAAGGTTCCCCTGCCTGATTGACGTGAAGATTTGCTCTAGCAAGATAAACGTGAAGAAGACCTGAAACGCGGCCAACAAAAATGACGCCGGCCACGCGGCAGCATGGACATACGAGACTTCCAGAAGTCGATGGGAGCCGGCGAGGTTCAGCAAGTCCACGATGCGCAAGAGGTGGATCAGCGCATAAGCAAGAAAATCGAGATACTGCGGTTGCTCTTGTCCCTCCGCCACAGAATACCAAGCTCTGCCTATGGTCTCATACAGCCCCTGATTGAGGAGCGCAAAGCCACCGATCATTGCGCCGGCGGCGGCGGCCAACAAGGGGACGCCGACCTTCTCGCCAAAGCGGACAAGATAAATCGCGAGTTCTTGTCCTTTGAGCGGGTTGTGGACGGCCTTGTAACCGCGTTCCACCTGATATCGTTCCACCTCAATGAACATATAGGCAAGGCACGTCGTTAATCCCATGAACAGAGTGGCCAGGGCGCAAACGACCGTCAGCATTGGCAGCAGCGTGGCGGTTACGCCTCCCAGGGCCAGCATACCCAGGACAATGACTGCGAAGCCTAGCCAAGACAGCCCGGAGAAAAACCGCTCCCAAAGCAGAAAACCTCTGCGTATGCTATGTCGAACGACGTGACCCAGCCCACGCAAGACCCAGCCCAGTAGCCCCGTCCAAACAAAAATGGCGGCCGCGATGCCGATGCCCGCCACGGAGAGAAGGACCAGGTACGATGAATCGAGTTGATTCAAGCGGATCAAGAAAGTTTGTTTCATTGCCAGGAACTCGCTACGCGGCAACCTTGCTTAACAAATCGCGGATGCCGTTCATTTTGCCTGTGGCCGCTCCACTAGCGGTATGTGACCGGCATTTTCATCATTTGTTAGCATAGCCGTTGCAATGGTTGCAGCCGGGAACGGTTCTAGCACTTCAATCGCAAATTGGTACAGGAGACAGCGGCCGTGCCAGGAGACGGCGAACATCGTCGACCAGGACAAAGTCACAGAAAGTGACTGCGTGGCGGTTCAGGGGCAGTGGGCCGTAAAAGCCGCGTCTCATTCTTTCGGGGGTTGAAACTCGTCTATTTCTTTGCCTTCTTGAAAACTCCCTCAAGATTGTCCACTTCGTCAAGGATCGGGGTGAAGACTTTGCCGAAGTCTTCCACAGTTTTCGCCGCTTCAGCTTGAGTTACCAATGCACTGAAACGCTTGGCCTCTGCTTCCCCTCCCCGCGCCTTCACCGTGGGCAGCAATTCGTCCCAAGATTTGCGAATGGCACTTGTCGTAGACTTGAGCTTGCCAAGGTCCTTCGCCTCCACCTAGATTTCAAGTTCACGGCAGTAATGATCGAGCCGCGTCACATCGGCTGGCACCTCTTGTCCAAAATGTTCAACCAAATCAGCACCGATCAGCGTGATTTGGTTTGCCGCACGCATACCTTCAAGTGACAGACGGGGACGTCGAGCGTGCACAAGAAGGCGCAAAATGCGGCGCATTTGGAGCGCAGAATCCAGCGCAGCACTCCTTGGTACAGGACCGCAAGAGTTCGCAAGAATTGACGGAAGTTGAATTAGATTAAGGACATACGCTGGAAGTTGCGAGCTGCTGCTCCACCACACAAGACCGATTAATACGCCCCGAGGGATTCGAACCCCCAACCTATGGCTCCGTAGGCCATTGCTCTATCCAGTTGAGCTAGGGGCGCAGGTGTTCGACGTGAGAATCTTAGACGGATAGCCGCGCCACGTCAACCTCGTCGCGTCGTGGGGAGTTGGGCCAAGCCGGGGCAAAGCTTCAATTATGGCGGCTGCGGCATGGAAAAGGCACTGTCATGGAAAACAAACTGCGTGAGATTTGGACCAGCTTAACGCGTTGACTTGAAAATCGGAGAGGGCGGGATTCGAACCCGCGGTAAGGGTATGATCCCCTACACCGGTTTAGCAAACCGGCGCTTTCGGCCACTCAGCCACCTCTCC
>DASRAT010001069.1:0-12875 GCA_035638015.1 Gemmataceae bacterium
AATGACCCCGGTCATGCAAACCAATGTGCCAGTCTGCATACGGTCAGCCAGCCTCCACGCCTTTTGAGCTTTGTTGCACGTCATTGTTTTTGGTCCCGGGTTAGCCGACGTAGCGTCCGGGGTACCCCTGCAAAGGAGACACTGACTCTCCTGGCCTCTTGCTACTTTCATCATAACTGAACATGCGTACACAACGCAAGAGGAAAACCAAAAAACCGCGTGAGCCGTTGAGCGATGTCCAATCAGGCAAACCGTGTCGCACACGCGAATTTCGCTTGCCCGGATTTGGCCACATTGTGTCATATTTTATCATGCTTGCGTATAACAAGAGCTATTGCGCCTGAACCTTGGGTGTTTTCTCAATGGAGCCTGTGATGCCTCTTCCCGGTCAACTTAGCCCTTCGCCGCGTCTGCTTCTGGGTCCCGGTCCCTGTGATGCCCATCCGCGTGTCCTCACGGCCATGACCACGCCTTTGGTCGGCCATCTCGACCCGCAATTCCTGGAAATCATGAACGAGACCCAGGACATGCTGCGGCAGGTGTATCAGACGAAAAACATGCTGACTCTGCCGATGAGCGCCACCGGCATGGCCGGCATGGAGACGTGCCTGGTCAACCTCGTCGAGCCGGGCGACAAGGTCGTCGTCTGCACATGCGGCTTTTTCGGGCAGAGGCTGGTCGAGGTGGCGGGCCGCACCGGCGCTCAACTCACAGTTCTGGAAAGACCGTGGGGGGAAGTTTTCGATCCAGGGCAAATCCGCGAGACGCTGGCCAAGGTGCGGCCAAAGGTGATGTGCATCGTCCAGGCGGAAACTTCGACGGGGGCCTGGCAGCCAGTCGAACAGCTGGGCGCCATCTGCCGCGAGTTTGACGTATTGCTCATCGTCGACGCGGTCACGTCACTGGGTTGCGTGCCGGTCGCTCTTGACGCCTGGGGCATCGACGCGGCTTACAGCTGCTCGCAAAAGGGGCTGGGCTGTCCGCCCGGATTGTCGCCCGTTTCAATGAGCCAGCGAGCGGTGGACGCCATCAATCGCCGCAAGACCAAGGTGCAGAGCTGGTATTTCGATCTGACGCTGATCTTGCGTTACTGGGCCCAGGAGCGGGCCTATCACCACACCGCGCCGATTTCGATGGTTTACGCGCTGCGCGAGGGCTTGCGGTTGGTTTTGGAGGAAGGGCTGCAAGCGCGCTGGGACCGGCACATGCGCAATCACAAGGCTCTCAAGGCGGGTCTTACGGCAATGGGCCTGGCATATACCGCCGCTCAAGGACATCAGTTGCCTCAGCTGAACGCGGTCCGCATTCCGACGGGCGTCAACGATCTGCCGGTGCGGCAACAGCTATTGACGGAGTTCGGCATCGAGATCGGCGGCGGCCTGGGTGAGTTCAAGGGCAAAGCCTGGCGGATTGGGCTGATGGGTTACAACTCGCGGCCAGGCGTCGTGATGATGGTTCTTGGCGCGCTGGAGCAATGCTTGTTGGCGCAGGGTTGCAAGGTGACGCCAGGTGCGGGCGTGGCGGCGGCCAATGCGGTATATGGCGCGGTTGCATAGCGGTAGCGCAGATTGTCTGGTATAGTGATTTCGGGAGGGTAGTTTGAAATGACCTTCACAGCTGACGATGTCCAAGCCCGAATTCGAGAACGACCATTCTTGCCCATTCGGTTCGTAACGACAACCGGGCAAACATATGACATTTACCACCCGGATCTCGTTCTTGTGGGTCGGCGCTTTCTCATTATTGGCACGCCGAGTACGGAAAATCCGTCCCAATTCGATCAAACCACGCGGCTGCCACTTCTTCATGTTTCCGAAATGCGCGACTTGCCGCCGGTCTCAAGCCCATTGAAAAACGGTCCCCCGTCTCAGTGAACAAAACCGCTTGCTGAGTGCTGATGCAATGCCCGTTCCTTGATCAATTCCGAGGCAGTTATGCGTAACTGCCTCGTTTCGACGGAGCTATCACCCATGCGCATCTTCCTCATGGGCGGCACCGGCCTTGTCGGCAGCCGTCTCATCAAATGCCTGCTTGAACGCAAGGACGACGTTGTCCTCTTGACCCGCCGCCCCGGCGTGGCGCGTGAAAAATGGAAGGACGCCTGCCGCGTTGTCCAAGGCAATCCGATGGAGCAGGGGCCTTGGATGCAGGTGGCAGACGATTGCGACGCCGTAGTTAACCTGGTCGGCGAAGGCGTTTTTAATCGCCGCTGGAACACGGAATTCGTTCAGCTTTTGCGCGACAGTCGCATCAAGAGCACGGAGAATGTCGTCAAAGCCTTGGCGATGAAACCGCGCAATCAGACTGGCGCCCCCAAAATCCTTGTCAACGCTTCGGCGATCGGTTTTTACGGCCCGCACGGGGACGAAGAGATCACCGAACAGGCGCCGCCGGGAAACGACACGATGGCCGAGCTTTGCGTGGCGTGGGAAAACGCCGCCAAACCTGCGATTGCAGCCGGCGTGCGGACCGTGTGCGTCCGAGTGGGTGTCGTGCTGGATAAAGAAGGCGGAGCACTCAAGCAGATGATGCTGCCATTCAAGCTGTTCATGGGCGGCCCGGTGGGTTTCGGCGGCCGACAGTATGTCAGCTGGATTCATCACGAAGACATGGTGGGCCTGCTGCTGCTCGCGCTTGATGATGCCAAGTGCAATGGACCGATGAACGCGACGGCGCCCAATCCTGTCACCAACAAGCAATTCTCCAAGGCGCTGGGCAAGGCGTTGCATCGGCCGAGCTTTATGCCGGCGCCGAAATTCATGTTGCGGCTGGCGCTGGGCCAGGTGGCGGCGGTGGTGACGACGGGACAACGCGTGCTGCCGCGTGTGGCCTTGGGGTTGGGGTATAAGTTCAAATTTCCGGAGGTTGAGGCGACGATGGCGGACGTGGTGGCGTGACCCAACCGAATCCAAATTGAGCTAAATGCTTGACAGGCTTGTTTGCGACATGGCTTCCAATTGAGACAATAGCTCAGCTGTCTTGGACGTCGGCAGGCCGGTCACAATTTCTAGCTCGGCCGGAGTGGATTGAAGCTCTCCCAAGAAAGATGCGACGGCATCTGTCATCAATCGCAGTTTTTTGCTCGGCAGCAGCACCATTCCACCCTTGCAGGAATATGGATCTCCAGTTTCAACTGACACAGACACGCCGTTGCTGAGGCACATGCGGTTAAGGCGGCTCAAATCGGTCAGAAGATCTGACAAGAAGGCCGCGTCTTCTTCGCATAATTGAGGTGGAGACGTGTGTTCGTATGGCACGTTCAACTGCCAGTTGATTGCATGGCCGATAATTCTCAGTTCATCCGAGCCAAGCTTCAGGTTGGACATTGACATAGATCACCATTTGGGCATTTGCAAAGCGCAACTATTTCAACCAATTATGGTTCCAAGATCACCCAATTCCCGTAGGTATTGCCGTTTGGATCGTTCACCATCGTACCTGTCCCGTTTGGGCGGATCATGATTGATTTGCCATTGAGATGGTAAAACCTCGACCCTGCCAACGGACCATGCTGCACGATGTGCTGATGGCTGGCATTGTCGATCACACCCTGAATCTCCCGCACCAGCCTTGGCCGGTCTCGACCAAATCGGGAAGGGTGATCTCGAATGAGGTGGTCGGCAATGTTCTCAGCAGGCGTCATGGGCAAGGATTTCCCGTCCTTGACGATTCAACCCCATCAGATCTTAGCAGATGGACACCTAATCAATCAGCGCCAATTGTGGCTCGGCAACAGTCAACTCGCCCGAATCACCACAATCGTCGCATTGTCCGTCGCACCGCGCAGGTTAACAAGATTCATCAACCGCCGTGCCGCATCCTCGGCGCTCATCGCCTCACGCGCCAGCATCATTGTCAGGTCCACCGCCGGAATGTGGTTCGTCAGCCCATCGGAGCAAACCAGCACCCAGTCGCCGCGTTTCAGCAAACCGTGATACAGCCCCGGATCAACGTCCGGTTGGCCGCCAATGGCTTGCTGCAATTCATTCTTGCGCGGATGGTCTTCGGCTTCTTCGGGCGTCAATTGGCCAAGCTCCACCAAACGGTTGACCAGCGTCTGATCGCGGGTGAGCTGAATCAAACGGCCCTGATGGAGGTGGTAAGTGCGGCTGTCGCCGACGTGGCCAACGACGAGATGGCGGTTGTCCACATAGACGCACTCGGCGGTACAGCCCATGCCGCGTTTGCCTTTGCCGGGCGTGCGGGCTGCCGTGTGGACTTCCTTGTTGGCGTATTTGAGAGCGGCAAGCAGAGTCTTCTTGGCGACATCGATCGTGAAATCGTCCGGGTGAGGCGTCTCGCCACCGGCCAGGGCGGAGAAGATCGGCTGGGCCAACAGGTACTTCCGCATTGCTTGAAGACACAGCGCCGCCGCCACCTCCCCGGCTTCGTAGCCGCCCATGCCGTCGCAGAGCAGCAGCATGGCGTATTCGGTCAATTCGTCCTGGCGCGATTCCATGCCGTGCAGAAAACTAAAGGCGTCCTCATTGCCGGTGCGAACCATGCCGGTTGTCGTCCAGGCGGCAATGTCAAGGCGCACACTGTCGAAGGTCCGCTGGCACACGTCGAGCGTCCGCAACAGCTCCGCAAAGCCGGTCGCATCCTCTTTGATCGCTTCGTCCGTCGGAAAGCGTGTGTTCAGATCGCGGTTAAAGGTTTTGCTGATGAGGCGGAAGAAACCCGGATGCACATCGGGATAACGGTCGGTGATTAGCTTCGGCGAAAATTGCCGCTCGAAATCTTTTTCTTCGAGGCCGTGGTGCAGGTATTCGAGGGCGTACAGCATCGCGCCAAAGCCGTAAAGATCGGCACGGGAATCAGCGCTTTCGGGAGACAGCACCAGCTCCGGGGCAGTGTAAAGCGATCCGCGAATCTGCGTTCCCGGCGGCACCGGCAGCGGCAAAAGTTCGCCGAGATCGGTTAACACCGCTTGGCCTTGGCCATTGACGGTGATGATGTCGGGACGCAGCGATTCGCAGATGACGCCGGCCTGGTGAAGCGCGCTGAGCGTCTCGGCAATTTGTTTGAGCCAGCCGTAACGTGCATGGGCATCGCCCGCGGGATCGTCCCAGGCGTCCCACAGCAATTGCCCTTCGGGCACTTCTTCAATCAGATATTCACTGCTGCCATCAATAAAACTCTCAACCACGGTTGGCAGTCCGGGATGACTGAGTTTGCTGAGCAGCGCGTGTTCCCACGAGACGCTGGGCCAAGGGCTGCTCACGTTGTCGGCAATCTGGGCTGTTGGCAGCGTGTCTTCGAATGTGGGCACAATCTCTTCTTCATCGACTGGAGCAATTTCCAGGTCCACCGGCAACACAGTATCCAATGGCACTGGCGCATCGCCCTGGACGATCACAACTTTGGCAGGCGGTGTCAGCGAATGGTCTAGACCCAAGAAACGGGCGACACCGCCACGTTCACCCAGGGCTTCAACAAACTCATAACGGTCTCTTAGACGAGGTCGATCAATCATGCTTTGTCCGGCGTCCGGTGTCCGGTGTCCGGTGTCAGACGCCGCAACGGCGCCAGGATGCGGCGTTGCCGGCGCAGGTTCGTTGCTGAACAACCACCCGCAATCGTCGCAGTAGGTCTGCATGTCTTTGCGCAGCGTGCCACAGGCGGGGCATGGCTGAGGAGGAAGCGCGGCGGCTGGCGGCTGTTCTTCTTCGGCCAGCGCGGTGTGGCCCGGTGACGCTGGCGACTCCCCTTGTTCCTGCGTGGGGACGGTCGGCACATCGTCGGCCAGGTCACGGAAGGCGGCTTCCACATGGTCGTTTGTGTTCGACGGCGCAGCGACCTGTGCGGCCGAAGCCTGCGCGGTGGACTCTGCCTTGGCCGGAGCGTTCATGCCGAAAAGCCTGGCCCAAAGGCCGCCGGCTTTCGGTGGGGTCGGGTCGGGTTGAGGTGTGGACATGAGAAACCTTACGGGTCTTGATTCGCGTTTTGCCAGGCCGCACACGGCTACCGCAGGCGATTGCCGCAGTGAATGCAATATCGGCTGCCCAATCGATTTCCCTTACCGCAACTGCCGCAGGCCGCGGTCGAATCGGTCAGCGGGGCGGCACATTTCATGCAATACGGCTGTCTGACCTTGTTATTGGTCTTGCATTGCGGGCACGGCACTTCCTTGGTCACACGCTTGTGTTCCAGATCCTGTCTGATTTCGCGCGCCGAGAAATAGCGATCATTAACGTCCTCTGCCAGATTGATCCTGAGCAACTCGAAAAACCAGCGATGCTCCTTGGGTATTGTCGAATTGCCGTCTGCCAGCTGGCCTTCGAGTTCCTTGGCGGTGTAAAACCCTTCCGGCGCCTTGCCGGTCGCCAGATGATACAGGGTAGCCGCCAGGGCGAACAGATCGCTGCGCGGCTCCGGTTTACCGACGATTTGCTCCGGCGGCGCATAGCCTTCCGTGTAAACCCGCGTCTTGCCCGCCATCCGTTCTTTCAGCGTTCGCCCCAAATCGCGGGCGGTGCCGAAGTCGATCATCTTGATCGAGCGCTGGTCCTCCAGCAGCATGATATTGTCGGGCTTCAGATCGCGGTGAATAAGCGGTGGTTGTTGCCGATGCATGTGATCCAGCACTTCGCAGATGAACTTGCCCCATTCCACGACGCTCGGAATCGGGAACGGCCGATTGTTGCTGGCTTCCAACAGATCGAGCAAGTCCTTGCCGCGAATGAACTCCATGACCAGGTGGGCTGTCTGTCCCTGATGCACGAAATCGTAAACCCGCGGCACAATCGGCACCGCCTCCAGGGAACGCAGAATCTCCGCCTCACGCCGGAAGAAGTTGAGGCGGATGGCAAACTCCTGCGGATCGTTGCCGATCATGTCCTTGATGGCGACTTCGCGATTGGCCTTGATGTCGGTAGCCTTGTAAACGGCGCCGAAACCACCCATTTTCAGGAGCTTATCGAGGCGGTAGCGATTGTGCAGAATGGTGCCGGCGGCGCTCGGCAGGGGATTGCCGCAGCGCTGGCAATTGCGTTCGCCGGGCGGGTTGGCCACGCCGCAAGCGGGATTGGTGCATAGATTGGGCGCGCCCTCTGCTTCGGTCGCAGCGCCGTCGGCCTGGAGCAAGAAGCCGCAATCCATGCAAGCAATGGCGCCGGCCAGCAACATGGAGCCGCATGACGGGCAAGCCTGGCCGGACATTTGGCTCGACGGCGCCGCGCCGGGCGGAGGAACAGGAGGCAAGCTGATCGAGCTTTTGGACGGCGATGTAGCGGTTACGGCAGCCGCTTCCTTCGCGCCCGGCACCGCGAACGGCTTCTGGCACACCGGACAACGCACCGTCTTGCCCGCGGCATTGTCGGGCACCTGCATCGCTTTTTGGCAGTGCGGACAGCGGATCACTTGGGGCATAATTAAATCCCAACGCAAATGCTAAGCCGCAAGCGGCTCAGCGCTTCGCCCGTTCTCTAAAACACAACACACTGCCGCCGACGCGAATGCGGTCGCCCGACTTCAGCGGCACACGGCCAACCGCCCGCTGCTCATTGACATACGTCCCGGTCGGCGTTTGCTGATCTTCCACGAAATAGCGATTGCCCGCCAGCAAAATACTGGCATGCAATTTCTCGATCTGGTTGTCGCCGAACAGGCCAATGTCGCACGACTCGGCCCGGCCAATCGTGGTCCGCTCCCGCGTCAAAATCATCTCGCGGCCGGCCCGGCGGCCTTTCTCGATCTTAACCCATGCCTCCTTGAGAATCACCTGGGCCAGGCCGATCAACAGGCCAATGCACATTCCCAGAGCCACGAAACCCCAGGCCGTGGGGCCCCAAAGTTCATTGACATCTTTGCCCTGGAAAAGAGAATCGAACGCCACCTTCAAAACGAGAGACAAAACGCCGCCGATCAAACCGCCCAGCGCACCGCCGATCAAGGCTTTGATGAGTTTCTTGAGGGAGCCGCTAAAATCTTTTTGAAGCACCACGCTGGCCAGCAACTCAAAGACACCCACGGAACTGCCGACCAAAAGTCCTGTCAATGTCCAACCGAAAACGTAAAAGACCTCCCAGCCGGTCAAGCCATAGAGCGCCTGACCGACGATGCCTCCCAGCAGCCCGGCGAGGCAGCCGACCAAAACGCCGACGCCCACGCGCATGGTGATGAGCGGCAGTCGCGTGATGGCCACACTCCACAGCGTATCAACAAGGCCAAGGCCAAGCGCGATCATCATGCCCAGCCACATGCCCTTGATGCCGGCCCGGCCCAGGGGAGCGCTTGGTTTCAGAAATTCGCCGGCGAACCAGCCCAAAAACGCGGCCCAGCCGCCGCAGAGGGCGCAGTAGTAAATGAAAAGTCGAAAGGACATGAACGGTAATGATCTTTGTTTAGCCGCGACGCGCAGCGGAGCGCTCCGCTACGCGTCGCGGTTAAACTATTTGTCAACGTTATCGACTGCCGCCAAATAATTGTGGCACCGGGCCAGACGGCTCTTCCATCGTCAACGTCATTGTAAAACCTTGCACCACCCCTGTCGTCGATGCCACGCGGACCGCAAAGGTTCCATTGCCCAACACACGCACGCGCCACGTCAGCAAGCCATCTGGCGGCACCGTCTGCTCCGCGGGGCCGTCCGTTAATTGTAGGCCCCGAGGCAACGGCAGCAGCGTCAACTTCTGCCCGGCCACTGCGTCAGCCACCTTGGCACGCACCGTGAAATCCTTGCCAGGAGCGATCTCGCCAACGTGATCCAGCGTGAAATCGCCGCCTTTGTCGGCCACTTCTTCAATGACGATGGTTTTTTTCAGCGTCAGGCCGGCGCTCGAAATCAGACGTAACGGGAAAGCGCCCGGCTGGTAAACCATCACCTTCCAGTGTACGACTGTCGTCGCTTCTTTCCCACGGGAGATTGGAACCACGGGCTGACCTTCGACCAGGCGCATTCCGGTCGGTAATTCCAGCGTCAATGTTTGGCCCGGCAGTGGGTCGCTCACAGTGGCCGTGACACCAAACACCTTACCCGGCGCAAACGGCGGTTCGAGCCGCATGCTAACATAGCCGCCCGTCGGAATCTCCGGCCGAACGATGCTAACAACCTTGGTCAATGCTGCCCCGCCCCACTCGACACGCACTGCATATTTACCGGCATCCACCACCTTGACCTTCCAGGTGGCAACGCTCAGGCTTCCCTTGTTGGCCGGCGGTGCCTCGGCGGTGAGAGACGGTCCCCGAACGACTTTCAAACCTATTGGTAATGTCATTGTCGGGTTGGACGACGGCGCGGCCCCCGTAGAAGTCAATTTGGCGACAACCTCAAATTCTTGGCCCGGTTCAAACGAACCCAACAGGTCAACACCAAGCCGTAACTCAGGCGCCGGCTCGGGCCGTGCGATGCTGACGATTTTGGTCTGGGACAAGCCATTGCTCGATGTCACCTTGAGTGGAAAGCTGCCCGTCTCCAGCACTTTGACTTGCCAGGTGACGATGCTGCTGGGCGCCAATGGAGCAATCGGCGGCACCTTTTGCGTTTCATCCCCGTCAATCCGCTGCAATCCGCGCGGCAGTTCCAGCGTCAACGTCTGCCCTTTGATTGGACTTTGCACATAGGCGGTGACACTGAACGATTCGCCTGGCTCGAAACTGCCGCCCAGAGTGATGCCCAGCTTGCCGCCTGCGTCAGTGCTGACCACGCTGCCCAGACCGTAGGCGAAGCCCATTTCGCGCTTTTCGCCGGGCGCTAGCGGACGTTCTTGCCAGTACAGCACCACGGCCGAGTCATTCCCGATCGGCACCAGCGGCACTTCCCAGCTGGGAAAACCCCCGCCAGGCCAGTGCGTCAAGCAAACACGCGTTGGGGCCTCGACGCCGCCGATCTTCAGCGACATATGGGCAACCGTGCCGGGATTCTGCAAATTCGGCCGCTCCAGCGCCTGGATAAAATCAGGGATCGGCGCCACCTTGGGAAAATCAGCGAAGCCGATGACCATGCCCTTCATGCCCGGAACCGTGAACGGCACGCCATCGTTGGCCCCAATCAATGTGTCGATCTGCGTCCGCAGCCCCACCTTGAACGGTTTGGCGTCTTTATTCTCGATGATGTAACGCACGCGCACGGTGTCGAGCACCAGCCGTGGCTTGCCGGCCACCATGAAAGGTTGTCCGCTCGGCACCAGCTCAAGAATCTGCGTATACACGATTTTGCCGCTGACCCACACGCTGCGTGAGCCGGCATAGCTTTTCGCGCCAGCGTTGGGCGGCAGCTTGGCGTCGCGCTCGAAGAACTTGCCCGCGGGACCGCCGAACTCGCCCTCCTGGCCATTCACGCGCAGAAGTGTTTGGTTAGTGCTGCCATTGACGGCGTAGGTCAGCCGCTTGCCGGTTTCGGTGGCGGTGATGCCAAAACGCATGCCAGGGCCGTATTGCCACAACACTCGCGGCCGAGGATCGACTTCGAAAAGCTGGACGGGCTGCCCCGCGATGATATTCCGCAAGCCATCGTTTTCATCTGTTATCGTCACCTTCACCGGCAGCGGCTTGACGGGCGGCCGTTCTTCCTTTTCATCAACGATGGTTACCTTTACCGGTGGCGGAGCGGCCAGCGCCGGATTGAACTCCGGCGGTTCGTCTTTGATCACCGCCTTGAACACGGGAGTTGTCGGGCGATAGGCCGTGATCTTCTGCTCGGGCTGCGGTTGCACGACGACTTTTACCGGCGTGGCCTGCCCTTCAACGCCGATGTCACGGGCGAACACCGCCAGCAAAATTGGCAACAGCGGCAGCGCGGGCAACACATACCACAGCAGCCGAATGGCGCGAAAGTTGCCTCGCGAAGGCTCGGCTTGCAGGCGCGTGCGTGGATTGCGAGTGACGCTCATCGTTGTTGGCAAACCAGGGTCGCGGATAGTTCGCATGGTTTCCGACCCTGGCGGCGGCATGACGGGCCAAACGGCCGCCGATCCAGAAAATGGGCCGGGTTTACAGTCTCCATTAAAGCCCAAACGCCGGAACCTTGTCCACGACAAAGCAGGCCGCGGCGAAATTTGCCCAGACGGAGCGGCCCGCAAAACCCGCAAAGTCTTCCCGCCTGTTAAGCCCGCCCTACAATGCGCTGGACATGAGTCCCGCCGTCACCGACCGCCCACCTGCGCGCTGGGCCTTGATCCTGGCCTTCGCGCTAGTTTACTTCTGCTGGGGCACCACCTATCTGGCCCTCAAAATCGGCGTCCAGCAAGAGCAATGGCCGCCGTGCCTGTTCGGCGGCGTCCGCGTTTGCATCGCCGGTTTGTTGATACTTGCCTGTCAGGTTTGTCGCGGCCAAAGCATTGCGTTGGTGGCCGGCGACCGCTGGATCGTGGTCGTTTGCGCGCTGCTGTTGTTCGTCGGCGGCAACGGCCTCATCAACGTGGCCAGCCAGACGCTTGACAGCGGCGTCAGCGCCGTCTTGGCGGCCACGACGCCGCTTTGGATCGCCTTTTTCGCCATGTTTTGGCCGCATGGCGACCGACTGACGCCGCGCGGCTGGCTGGGTTTGTTCATCGGCCTGGGCGGCGTGCTGCTGGTGTGGATGCCGAGATTGCAAAGCCCTGACGGATTCACGGCGAACGTCGGCGTCTTCGCCGTCCTCGGCTCGGCTTGCAGTTGGGCCATCGGCTCGTTGGTGGGCCGACATTACCGGGTGCGTTGTTCCCATCTGACCGCGGCCGGCTACCAAACGCTGCTGGGCGGCGGCTGTCTGGCCTTGGTGGGCTTTGCTCTTGGTGAACAGCACGATTTGCCCGATCACATCACCGCCAAAACCATGGCGGCGTTTTTTTGGTTGCTCATCTTTGGCTCGCTGATTGGATTCATCGCCTATAACTGGCTGCTGGCCCATGTCTCCGTGACGCAGGTCGGCACCTATGCCTATGTCAATCCGGCCATCGCCGTTGTTTTGGGAATTGCCGATGGGGAACCGGCGACTGTCTGGCTTTTCGGGGGAATCGTCGTGGTGTTGGTGGGAGTGGCGCTGGTCCGCGGTGGCCTGCGCAAATGCTAAGCCGCAAGCGGCTCAGGATTTGCCTTCCAGCGCCACCAGCAATTGTTCGATGTCCGCCTCGCGCGGAATCTCGCCGCGCTCTTGCGCTTGCCGAAACTCCCATTCGAAATCCTTGAGCGCTCCGCGGCTGGCGAATTTGCCCAACAGGCCCATCTTGTCGATGAACAACACGCCATTGAGGTGATCGATTTCGTGCTGCCAGGCCCGCGCTTCGAGGTCAGTCGCCACTTTCTCGACCGCGTTGCCCTTGAGGTCATACGCCTTGATCTTGATCGTCTTGGCCCGCCGAATCTTCTGGAACAGCCCCGGAAAACTCAGGCAGCCTTCCTCGTCGTCAATCACGCCCTTGCGTTCGATGATGACGGGGTTGATGTAGGTTTCTTCCTTGTCTTTCTGGTTAGGGTCGCCGGTGACGTTCATGACCAAAAGCTGAAACGGCAGCGCCACCTGCGGTGCCGCCAGGCCCAAACCCTTGGCCTCGTACATGCAGTCCATCATCTGGCCGATCTGCAGCCGCAGCGGCTTGTCAATGGTCAGCACAGCCTTGCCAGGGTGTCTGAGCGCCGGATGTGGATAATGAACGATTTTCATACCAAACTCAAAAGGGCTGGCCCGCCGGATTCGTAGGACAGGATTCCGATCCTGTCCAATCCCAACGGGACAGGATCGGAATCCTGTCCTACGGCGAGGCCGCGTCAATGCACATTATACCACAATCACAACAAACGACTCAGCCGCAAGCCGCCGGGGCAAAACCCGGTTCAGCGGCTCGCGGCTGAGTTTTAGCGCCACAACTCAGTTCTTGCTATACCAAGATATATTCCCATCCAACATGGTCTTAACTTGGGACGCAGGAATCAAGAAAACCATGTCGGGCCGCAAG
>DASRAT010001070.1:0-7948 GCA_035638015.1 Gemmataceae bacterium
GGTGCCTGATCAGTTTTCGGAAAGGACAGTCTACGCCTGGATGACACCCCGGGCGCGAGTCCGGCGTCACTTCGTTGGCGCTAAGTCTGCGCCTGACCGCAGCGAGGCGGGGGCAGGGTGCTGGCCCGCTGCTGACGGCAGCTGCAGGATTTTAATTGCACGCGGGCAGGATTGACAGATGGTAGGCTATTGCCGCGGTTGATGATGCTGCGAGATTCGTAGGACAGGATTCCGATCCTGTCCTGCTTCGAGACAGGATCGGAATCCTGTCCTACGGACAGCGCTAGTCCACGTAGGGATCGGCGCCAATGTCCTTCAAGATATCCTGGCGATTCTTTTCATAAAGCATCAAATCGACGCGCTGGCGTTTGTGGCGCTTTTCGATGCGGCGCTGGGCCGTCATGAACAAAGGCAGGTAACTGTCCCATGACGCGTCCGGATCGGCTTCGCCGCGTTCCTTGAGTCTTTCTTGCTTGCGCTGTCCCAGGCCTTCCAGCAAGTCGTCGTCCAGAGACACAATGAATTGTGAACTGCCTGGGTCGCCCTGACGACCGGCGCGGCCGGCCAGCTGACGATCGATGCGGCGGGCTTCGTGCCGCTCTGTTCCGAGCACGTGCAAGCCGCCGGCGTTGAGCACCAAACGGCGTTCTTCGGCCATGTTTTCCTCGGCCCTGATTTTTTCGACCAGGTCGTGCCACATTTCGCGGGGCACGTCGCTGCGCATGTTGTAACGATCCTTGAGCTGCGCCCAGGCCATCGTTTCGGGGTTGCCGCCCAGGATGATGTCGGTGCCGCGGCCGGCCATGTTGGTGGCGATGGTCACGGCCTTGTAACGGCCGGCCTGGGCGACAATGTCGGCCTCACGGTCGGCGTTTTCGGGCTTGGCGTTGAGGACTTCGTGGCGAATGTTGAATTCCTTCAGACGGGCGCTGAGGACCTCGGATGCCTCGACGGTGCGGGTGCCGACCAGCACAGGTCGGCCGATTTCGTTAAGACGCCGGATTTCCTGAGCCACGGCCTCGAACTTGGCGTCCTGTGTGCCATAGACCTTGTCCGGCAAATCCTTGCGAATCACGGGACGGTTACGCGGCACTTGCACCACCCAGAGCTTGTAAACGCGGCGCAATTCCCAGTAGTTGTCGATGGCGGTGCCGCTCATGCCGCATAGCCGTTCGTAAAGCCGGAAATAACGCTGAAACGTGATCTGGGCGGCATGGTCCGAGGCATGCGTGATCGGCACGCCTTCCTTGGCCTCGACGGCTTGATGCAGACCTTCACGCCATTGCCGGTCGGGCATGCTGCGGCCGGTGCTTTCGTCAATCAGGATCACTTCCTCGTCGTCGATCATGTAATGCTGATCGCGCTTGAAGCGATGGTGGGCCTGGAGGCCACGCTCGACGTGTTCGGCGAGCTTGTCCATGGCATGCGAATGCGGGCCGCTGGGAGGGTTGGACCAGCGGATCATTTGCCGGCCTTCGTCAGTAAGCTCGATCTTCTGCTTTTTCATGTCATAAGTGAAATGCACATCCAGCTGCATTTTGGGCGCCAGAATGTTGGCCCAGCGGTAGACAATGGTTTCTTCTTCGGTGGCTAACCGGGTGGGCGAGGCGATGATGAGCGGCGTCTTGGCCTCGTCGATGAAGATGTTGTCGGCCTCGTCCACCAGGACAAAGTGGTGGCCGCGTTGCACCTTGGGATCGAGAGGCCGCTGCGCTTGAGCGCCGGTGCTCCAGGCTTGCCAAAAGGGAACAGCAGTGTTTGCCGTGCCGCTGACCTTGAGGCGGTCGCGGAGGAAGTCGAAACCGAATTGGGCTGCGGTGCCATAGGTGATGTCGGCGCGATAGGCGGCGACGCGGTCGCCATCGCCCATCTCCTCTTGAAGAATGCCGACACTGAGGCCCAGAGCGTTGTAGACGGTGCCGGTCCATTCACCGTCGCGGCGGGCCAGGTAATCGTTGACGGTGGTGACGTGAGCGCCTTTGCCAACGAGGGCGTTGAGTGTCACTGGCAGGATTGCCACGAGCGTCTTGCCTTCGCCGGTGGCCAACTCGGCAAAAGCGCAGTGATGCAACACGACGCCGGCAGCGATCTGGACATCAAAAGGCCGTAAACCAAGCTGACGTTTGCAAGCGACGCAAATCAGGCCATAAACCTCTGGCAACAGGCTTGTCAGGGATTCGCCGCCGCGGGCCCGGCCCCGCAGCTGTTGGCCGCGAACCTTGATGTCGGCGTCGGTGAGGCCTTCAAACTCCTTTTCCCAGTATCGTACTTTGTCAACTTGCAAGGCAGCGTAACCGAGTCGGCGTTGGCTGGGTGGGCCGAATATCGATTTGACGATGTTGAGCCAGCGCGGACCGACACGGTTTGCCGCCTGCGCAGAATGGACGAAGTCCGTCGTCGACGTCTTGATGACCGGCGGCCCTGCATGAATCGGCGTTTTGGTTTTCAAGGGTGCGGGTTCCTTGATAGTTTTTCGGGCTTTCGTCGGCGGGGATAAACCCCGGCGCTCGTTTGTGTTTCAAGGTGTAGGGTGGTTGGAATCTTCGGAACCCACCTTGCGACGAGGTGGGTTCCGAAGACTCCACCCACCCTACGGCTGTTGAAGAATGTAGATTACCACATCGGAGCGGCAGTGAGCAATGAAGTGGGCGCAAAAAAAGACCGCTCAGACACATCTGTACCACCTCTCCCATGGTAAGACGTGTTGAGCGGCGTTAGGAACGATTGTGATATAAGCGAACGGCGTGCCAAACCTGACATTGAAAGATTATTGCAACCCATTTGCGTTGCAGATATTGACAGAACAATGACTTATGAGGATTGAGAAAGACTTGCGAAGACAAATGCCACGAGAATATGGCGTGGATAACGCCCACGGCAGTGGCGTTGGCTGCTCAGGTCTTGGGCGGTGTACACGGCTCAAGACCAACGATTGCTGCCGCGACCGGTCAGATCGGGATCAATCGTGTCGAGCGCCCTGCGGGCTGCTTCGCGGATGCGATTGTGCTTGTCCATTAATAGGGGCAAGAGCTTCGGCAACGCCGGCCGGGCCGCGGGGCCAAGATTGGCCAGAGCCGACAAAGACCAGATCCGCACAAAATCCTCGTCATCGTGCAACGCCTTGACGAGTGCCGGCAACGCCGTTTTGGCACGCGGCCCCAGCTGGCAAATTGCCCGAGCGGCCAACAGCCGTGCTGCCGGGTCGCGATGGCTGAGCGTTTTGACCAATAACGGCAAGGCTTTGCTGTCCAGACCCGACAGGTCAATCTCGCCTAACGCTTGCAAGGCGCCGCCATGCACGCGCACATCGCGCTGACCAAGCGCCTTGAGCAGCGCCGGCGCCGCTGCCAAGCCGATGCTTCCCAATGCCAGCGATGCCCAGGAACGCACATCACCATCGTCATCATTCAGGGCTTCAACCAATGCTGCAACTGCCGGTTGAGCATTGGGACCAATTTGACCGAGCATTTCTGCCGCTTCGCGGCGCACGCCGCAAGCGCGATCGCTGAGCGCTGCCGCCAAGGCCTTGATGGCCGGCTGAAATTCGTGACCCAATTCGCCCAGTGCATGGATGGCCCGGCGGCGGACTTCGTCGTCCGGATCGCTCAGCGCAGTCCGCAGGGCTGGAATGGCAGAGCGTGCGGTGGCACCCATTTCGCCCAGCGCCTGCGCGGCGCCGGCCCGTAACCGGGATTCGGTGCCGGCGAGCGTGTTGACGAGTGTGGCAACGATGCTCGGCTGGATGCCACCCAGCGCTCGCGCCGCCGCGGTTTGCACGTCTTCCTCGGGGTCTTGTAACGCCGTCATCAACGCCGGCACAGCATCCTTGGCATCGGGGCCGATGTGACCTAGACTGACCGCCGCTTGCCAGCGCACGTATTTCACTGGGTCGCGCAGCGCCCCAACCAGTGCCGGGACAGCGGCCTTGGCCGAGGGGCCAATCCTTCCCAGGGCATCCGCAGCTTGTTGGCGAATAAACTCCCAGGTGTCACGCAGTGCCTTGCCGAGCGGTTCGACCGCTGCCTTGGCCTTTGGCCCGAACCCGCCCAGCGATTCGGCCGCTTGCCGCCGAACCAATTCATTCTTGTCGCTCAAGGCCCCAATAAGCGCGAGTACCACGTCCTTGGCGTTGGTATGAATCTGTCCAAGGGCCAACGCCGCCTGACGCCGTTGCGACGGCTGACGGTGACGCAACAGCTTGATCCAGGACTGGACAGTGCGATTGTGCGGAAAGGCTTTCACAGCGGCAGGCACGGCAACCTCGATTTGGAAGGATTAATGCCGGGAAATCGGATGGTGCGATTGTACCGGCATTTCCCTGGCCAGGGCCATCAAATTTGACTCGCGGGCCGACGTAACCAACAATTAGATAAATACCCTGGAGTATTCTCCATGTTCCGCGGCATGGCCATTTTGACACTTGTGATTACGCTGATCCCGGCGCCAACGTATGCCCAATGGGGTCAACCGCCGTGCGATGATGATGCACCGACCTGAAGGCAAATCCCCAATGGGGCAGTTGCCCAAAAGATGAAAGAACGTGATGAGACCTTTAGCGCGCTGACGGTGTGCATCGCTTGCACGCTGGCGGTTGCGGTGGCTTGCGGCGTCGGCAAATTGGTGTCCGACATGAAAAAAACACCTCCGATCCGTAGGAGTCGCAAAATGCCGTGGGAGTTGGATTGACTCAAAACTCACCAACCGAATCCTCTATACCTTTCATTTAGCATCTTGCCCAGTCGGGGCACCTGCCGGTAGAAAAACTCTGTTGAGCCGCTTTGGCCAATGCCGCGGAACCCATCATCGGAGACAGGGCCATGAATGGCGTCCAGCCAATCCTTGTGGATGCCGCGTTGCATCAGGCCCTTTCTAGCACGGCCTCCTCAGCCGACGCCATTCCGCAATGGCCATCTAGTCCATGGCAGCGGCTGCGTGAAGCCGGTGTGCTGGCGTGGAGCATTCCCCGAGATCATGGCGGACAGGCACTATCGGCAACGCACTTGCTCGCCGGCTATGAACCACTGGCCGGCGCTTGTCTCACCACCGCATTCATCCTCAGTCAACGCGAAGCGGCGGTGCGACGGTTAATTGCTTCCGCCAACGTGGCCTTGGCACGTCGATTTCTTCCGGGCCTGGCACGCGGCGAACTGTTTGCGACCGTCGGGTTGTCTCAGCTGACCACATCGCGACAGCATCAGGCGCCTGCACTTACGGTGTCGGAAACACCCACCGGTTTTCGCCTGGATGGTCTCACACCTTGGGTTACAGGGGCTGAACAATCAGATCTCATTGTCATCGGGGCCACCCTGGCGGACGGTCGGCAATTGCTTTTGGGCTTGCCGCGCGGGCAGGAGGGCGTGGCCATCGAACCGCCATTGCCGCTAATGGCGTTGGCGGGATCGGTGACTTGCACGCTGCGACTGAAAGATGTAGCCTTGGACCGCGACTGGCTGATCGCTGGCCCCGCGGAAAAGATCATGGCCGGCAAACCCGGCGGCGTCGGCGGTTTGGAAACTTCCTGTTTGGCTCTGGGGTTGGCGGGAGCGGCCGTGGATTATGTATGCCAGGAGGCCGAGCGGCGGTCGGATTTGAGCCCGGCGGCAAACCGCTTGCAACAGGTCCGCGAGCGTTTGAGGACGCGGCTACACGATTTGGCAGATGCCACACCGACACAGGAGGATTTGGTGGCCGTCCGTGTGGAGTGCACACAGTTTACGCTCCAAGCGACGCAGGTGGCAATGACGACTGCCAAGGGAGCAGGTTTCGTGTCGCCGCATCCCGTGCAGCGCTGGGCACGTCAAGCGCTGTTTTTCCTGGTTTTGTCCTGCCCGCGCCCGGCCGCGGAAGGTTTGATTGGGCAGTTGTTGCCCGCGTAACCCAGGCTTTGGAATTGCCACATATCTCTAATATGGCGGAGGAATCGCATGGATCCCCTGAAATCGCTGGGAACTCTTAACCCTGGCAAGAAAGCAGCATCGCTGGTGCAGGAGTTCAAAAACTTTGCCTTCAAGGGCAACGTCGTCGATCTCGCCGTCGGCGTCATCATCGGCGCCGCTTTTGGCGGCATTATCAAATCGCTGGTAGACAACATCATCATGCCGTTGGTCAGTTTGCTCATCCCTGGCGGTGAAGAGTACAAAGCTTGGTCTTGGGAAATCGTCAGCGGCAAAAAGATGCCGTTTGGACTTTTCCTTGCGGACGTGATCAACTTCCTCATCATCGCGGTTGCTTTGTTTCTGTTTATTAGCAAGTTTCTGGGTTGGCTGTTGAAGACCAAACAAGAGGAAGCCGCCGCACCGCCGCCGTTGACCAAGGATCAGGAGCTGCTAACACAGATCCGCGATTTGCTCCAGAATCGCTCCGCGCCTGGTGGCTCCATTTGACGGCGCCGCGTTTTGCAATGCAGAAATGGCCATCATACCTGGCAAAAACCCGCTCGGCTGTGTAAGCTCTCTTCTAATTGCACGTTGATTCCGACTTTCGAGGAGATGCTGTTATGCGCCGGTTGTCATTCGCATTGTTCTTTGCAATTTCGGTTGCCGCCGCCGTGCCCGCTTTGGCCACCGAGACGCAGCCCAAGCCCAACTATTACCCCTTGAGCGAAGGCGCTAAATGGTATTACAAAGTTGAAGCGCCCGGTGCCGTAGGCGAAACCTACGTCGTCCAGGCGGTCAAGGCGGAAACCATCGACGGCGTCTCCCTTTTCCGCATTGAAACCGCCAAAAAAGGCCAGGATCCCATAAGCGAGCATATTCGCAGCGACGACACTGGCGTCTTTCGGCATCGCGCCAAAGGCATCGCGATCAACAAACCGATTTGTCTGCTCAAGTATCCCGTCAAGGTTGGGGAAAAGTGGGAAGACGAAGTGGAGGTCGCCGGTCAGAAGTTCACCATGAAAATGGAAGTGACCAAGGAAGAGGAGGTGGCAGTGCCCGCTGGTAAATACAAGACGGTTGCCGTCCGTGCGACGGCGGCCATTGGCGGCGTGGAGGTAATAACGACCTATTGGTTCGCGGATGGGGTCGGCATTGTCAAGCAATCCACGGACATTTCCGGACAGCATTTCTCGCAGGAGTTGGAGAAATACGAAAAAGGCAAGTGACATCCCTCTCATACCCTCCCTGGCCTAAGGGGAGAGCAGATTGGGGGTGGCCCGGTTGCGCTTGTCAGCCAGCGTTGTTTTAGTTAATAATGCGAAAAAGACGCAGCCCTGTGCTGCGGTTTGTTACCCGGTAGTGTAACGGTAGCACAAGAGATTTTGGCTCTCTTTGTCCAGGTTCGAATCCTGGCCGGGTAGATTCCTGTCAGACAATCTCACTACATCGCAATCGCTCTCAAATCTAATGGTTTTCGCGGTTTCCTTATATTGACAGGCGGTTGTTACCATAGGGGCAGTTGTCTCAGGCCGTATCACCGACACCACATAAAATCGCATTGGTTTGGTCAAGGGGCGGTCCGGGCGCGCCGGGCCTTCCGTACCCGTGGCGACCAGGATATCGGCTTGGCTGTCGCTGGGTGAAAGCAGGGCCGGCACGAATCGACCGCCCCGGCAAGATCGTAAAGGCCGGCGTGGGTATACACATTGATCGTCAGGCGAATATCATTGTGTCAGGCCAACTTTTGGGCCACCTTGGGATTGACACCGTGATGGGCGGCGAAAACGCAAATGTCAGATATTATTCGCAAAGAACTGGCGGTTTCGTGGAACTCACGTGCAAGTAATCCTGGTGCCGCGCCCAGGTGTCGGACACTAGGTCAAGATTTCCCTGATCGGCCCGTTCCCTTCTTCCACCAGCCGCATGGTGCGCCCGAGCGTTACGAACTCCATCCGGTTATGATCGAGTCCCACCTGCTGAAGAATGGTGGCATGCAGATCGCTGTAATAATGGCGGTTCACTGCTGCCCGGTAACCGACCTCGTCCGTGGCCCCGTGCGTGATGCCCCCCTT
>DASRAT010001071.1:0-2054 GCA_035638015.1 Gemmataceae bacterium
AACCGATCGCGGTCTACGCAGCTGGTGGAGGGCAAACGCGTACGATCGGGGCCGTCGATTTCACGCCGAAGCCAACGGTGAGTGAAATTGAAGTGTTCTTGAATGCCAACGAGGCAGTGCGGACCGACGGCGCCAGGCTATTTCGCACGCGCGTGAATGGGACCGACGAGCAGTATGTCAATCCCTTGGCGACAGAGGACGGCATCCCGGGCTATGCCATTCAGTGGATCGAGATCGAAGGTCCATTTTACGATGAGCCGGTAGGCGAGACGGGCTATCGACTGCTATTCGACCAGTTGAAGCTGGTGCCTTCGAAGGATGCTCGCTTCGGCGTGCCGCTGGAGATTGGCGCGAGCGCGGCGGGCGGTCCTAAAAAAGGCGTCGGCAAAGGCGTCGCCAAGGCTGAAGCACTCTATGAAGTGGAGTCCGCCGCGCCCCGCAAGGATGCCGAACGGCTGTTGCGATCTTTCCTGAAAAAGGCCTATCGTCAATCAGTTGTTGAAGCCGATGTGAAGCTATTCCTGGCACTCTACGACGATCAAATCAAAAAGGGCCACGGCTTCACGCGGTCGATTTTGTCCATGTACACGGCTGTCCTCTCGTCCCCGAGATTTGTGTTTGTAGACACCAATGCCGGCAAACTCAGTGATGATGCCCTGGCCATGCGGCTGTCACTGTTCCTGTGGAACTCGGTTCCCGACGACACACTTCGCAAACTTGCGGCAAGCGGCGAACTGAGCAAACCCAAGGTGCTGGCGGCCCAGACCGAACGCATGCTCAACGATTCCAGGGCGCGACGTTTCGTCCAGGCGTTCACCGATTACTGGCTGGACCTGCGGAAAATCGACGACACGGCGCCATCTACCACGCTGTACAACGATTACGAAATGGACGACGCACTCAAGCTCGGAGCGCTAGAAGAAACGCGGCTGTTCTTTGCCGAACTGTTATCCGCCAACCTGCCGGCGATCAACATTGTTGATTCGGAGTTCACGTTCCTCAACGAGCGGCTGGCTAACCATTACGGCATTAATGACGTTTCCGGCGTCAAATTCCGCAAAGTGGCGTTGCCGAAGGACAGCTTGCGTGGCGGGCTGATGACGCAGGCCAGCGTCCTTACGGTGACCGCCAATGGCACGACGACCTCGCCGGTGCTGCGCGGGCGCTGGATCACCGAACGCATTCTCGGCCTGGAGATTTCACCCCCGCCGCCTACCATTGAAGCCGTCGAGCCCGATATCCGCGGCGCGGTCACCATCCGCCAGCAACTCGACAAACACCGGGCCAATGCAAGCTGCGCCGCCTGCCATAGCAAAATGGACCCTCCTGGTTTCGCGCTGGAGAGCTTCGATGTAATGGGCGGCTATCGCGACCGCTACCGCGCCGTGTCCGACAAGGTCAAACCGGTCAAGGGCTATGGCATGAACGGGCAGGCATTTCAGTTCCACTACGCCCTGCCGGTTGATTCGGCCGGCGAATTACCTGACGGCCAACCGTTCAAGGACGTGCGCGAGTTCAAGAAGCTGTTAATGAAAGACGAGCTTTTGATCGCACGCAACCTTGTCAAGCAAATGACTATCTTCGCGACGGGTGCGCCGGTGCGGTTTTCGGATCGGGAGGAGATTGAGAAGATCTTGATAGAAACGAAAGCCACTCGGTATGGCGTGCGCAGTTTGGTGTTGGCGATTGTGCAGAGTGAGCTGTTTCGCGGCAAGTAGCGAGGAGGAAGGCGCCAGCCGCATAAATTGAACTCATGCTGCAACCTACTTCACCGGCAGTTTTCCAATGTCATGTGACTGAGTTGTCATACGGCGACGGGCTGGGCGACCACGCCGCTTGCGGGCACGCACTTCCGGATCGTCCAATGGCGCGCCTCCTTGCGGATCGGAAAATCTTTGCAATTCGCCGATGAAAGCCGTGTGAGTTTGCTTGGATTGACTCGTTTGTTTTGCTGAATTCTGACGCATCAGGGATTCTCCCGTTACCGGAGCAATAATGTCGTGTCGGCGACCCACTGATTATTGCAAAAAAGTTCCACCAGATATATACCTGGA
>DASRAT010001072.1:0-5283 GCA_035638015.1 Gemmataceae bacterium
GCCTTGCCGGTGTTTTTGCACGCGCTGTCGTGGGGCGGCAAACTGGCCGTGGCACTCCAGCGCTGGCAAAGCGGCCTGATCGACGGTTTGATCTTGCTCTGCCCCGGCCTGTTTCCAAGAGTTGGCGTTTCGCTGTTGACCCGACTCAGAATCCTGGCCGCCCGCATGAGATCGCCCACCCGGTTGTTTCCGATCCCGCTCAACGATCCTGAATTGTTTACTGAGTCGCCGCGCTGGCGGGAGTTTATTCGCAACGATCCCCTGGCATTGCGGCAGGCCACGGCTCGCTTCATGGTGGAAAGCGCCTTGCTTGACCGCTATTTGCGCAAGGCCCCCAAATACGTCACCGTGCCAACGCTGCTCTTGCTGGCGGGCCAGGATCGCGTCATTCGCAACGACAAAACGCACCACTACTTTCACAAATTCGCGACGACAGACAAAAACGTCATAACCTACGCCAAAGCGCATCACACGCTGGAATTCGAACCTAACCCCGACATTTTTCTTGGCGAAATAATCAGATGGCTGGATCGACAATGCAAGAAGGCGGCAACGGAGGCCCGTTCATGAATCGCTGGCGTCCCCTGGGCCAATTGGTGCAGTCGCGGCTGCGCGAGTTTTATCGCGAGCCGGAGGCGCTGTTTTGGGTCTACTGTTTCCCGCTGCTATTGGCGGTCATTCTCGGGCTGGCGTTTTCGGGCGGAGCGCCCGATCCGCCCACTGTGGACGTGGAAAACATCTCCGACCAAAAGGCCGTAAATGACATTGTCGAGCCACTTAAAGCGGCCAAGCTGACGGTCGAGGCCCGCTCGAAGGATGAGTGCGATACGCGATTGCGAACCGGCAAGTCAACATTGACCATCATCCCCGGCAGCAGCGGCATCACCTACCGCTACGATCAAAACCGGGCCGACAGCGTGCAAGCCCGGCACTGGGTGGACGACGTGCTGGTCAGAGCCAAGGCCGGGCAGGCCGTGCCGCTGGCGCCGGAAAGCTACGTCACCGAGCCGGGCAGCCGGTACATCGATTTTCTTTTCCCCGGCCTGATGGGCATGAACCTGATGGGCGGCGGCCTTTTCGGCATCGGTTTCGTCATCGTTGATATGCGCGTTCGCAAGCTTTTCAAAAGGCTTTTGGCCACGCCGATGCGGCCCACCGATTTTCTGCTGGCCTTGCTGCTGTCCCGGCTAGTTTTCCTGATTCCCGAAATGTCCATGTTGCTGCTGGTCGCCTGCTGGGGTTACGGCGTGCCGATCAACGGTGATCCGTTGGCGCTGGCGCTTGTAATTCTGGCGGGGGTGGCCGCGTTTGACTCCCTTGGCCTCTTGATCGCCTGCCGCACCGAAAAAACGGAAACGGCCTCGGGCCTCATCAGCTTGTGCATGATGCCGATGTATTTGTTGTCGGGCACCTTTTTTTCGTCCAAACGCTTTCCCGAGGCGGTGCAACCGCTTATTCAGGCGTTGCCGTTGACGCAAGTGAATGACGCCCTGCGTGAAGTGATGCTGGAGGGCGGCGGCATCACGGACGTGGCCTGGCGGATTGGGGTGTTGTTGGCGTGGACGGTGGTGTGCGGGGCGCTGGCGTTAAAGTGGTTCCGGTGGCGTTGAGGAACCCGCCCCCCGCCAATTTGCCTGCCATTCGCATTTATTTGCTGGTAAAATACCCCAAGGAGGATCGCACCCCATGGCTGTAAAGACGAAAACCAAACAAAAATCCCCCAGCGGCAGCCGCCAGCCGTCTTTTGTTGGCAAATACCTTGTAGTCGATCCCCGCGTGTGCCACGGTCAACTGACCTTCCACGGCACGCGCGTCCCCGTGGCCACCGTTTTGTCGTGTTTGGCCAAGGGCCACTCCTTGGCCTACCTGCGCAAAAGCTGGCCAGAGCTAGCTCCCGAGGCGATTGAGGAAGCAGTTCGCTTGGCGTCGGAACAACTCATTGAACACCATCGCGTCAAATAGTCATGAGCCAGCTCGTCCTGGATGATCAACTGGACGTGCAAGTCATCCTGCCCGCGCTGGAGCCGTGGATTACGGCCGTTCGTTTACAGAGTCTTCGCCCAGGCGAGCACGTCCTGGACGATCGCGTTCCAGAGATTTTGCGCACCATGAAGACGCCGACTTTCGTCACCATCGACCACGGCTTTTGGAATCGCCGGCTGTGCCATGCGGGTTATTGCATCCTCTTTTTTGACCTGCTAACGGAGGAACAGGAGAAGTTGCCAAAGCAATTGCGGCGGTTGTTTCGCCTTTCCGAGTTCCGTACTCGCGCGGTGCGGATGGGAAAGGTTGCCCGTATTGACGGCGAGGAGGGCACGTTTTGGGAAGGGGGCAAGAAAGAAATCCTTGTTTTCTCCGAAGGGGCGCGGCGTGAAAGGGAGTGAGTTACCGTGGATTCCAGTCTCTTCATGCAATTTCGGGGCGTGCCACGTTGCCCAACTCCTAACTAGGTGTGATGAAATGGCTTGAGCCGTAAGCAAATTGGTGAAAGGAGGTGGTTCAATGGGCTGGTGGAAAGACCATTGGGACAAAAAGAAGATTGAAGTGGGTGACGAACCCATTGATCTTATTCATGAAATGCTGCGCGCATTTGCGAACTCCTATGCCGAAGACATGGGCCGAAAGCCGGTCACACGAGAGTTCCTTTTTTGCTTGTTCAATGCAATGCAAACATCTGGCCGTGATATGTTTGGCGACCTGGAATCTCAGGAAGTAGTCTCGGTAAACCTGACGACCAAGAAGGCGACAAAGATCCAGGATTTCGAGATAGGCGATTATTTTACCGTGCCCTTGAAGCAGGAGTTTGCCTTTGGCCGGATCATTGGTCACGATGCAGCCGGCAGTGTGATTGAAATCTTTCGGCTGAAAACGAAGAAACGCCTGTCGTTTTCCCAATTGCAACACCAGGAGTTGTCCATACTTTTTCAAACCCACGTCAATGGTCTGTCGGCTTTTCGTGATCGGCGGTGGCCAATCGTGGGACACGCAAATCTCCCGAAAAACCATCCAATGCCCTCTTTTCGCCTCGGCCATCATGCCACGTTTTGGCAGATAGCATGCGGCGATAAGAACCGAGTGGCCACGACTGAAGAAGTCTTGCACCTGGAGCCGATATCACCTTGGACGCCAGAAACGGTGGAAGAACGCATAATCTCCGACGATCCAGTGATCTTTCCGGAAATGGAGGCAATGCAGTGTTCCGATTTTGGGGACGCGTACCTCAAAATCATGCGCCAGCCCAACAAGCTTCAAACACTGAACTGTTATAACACCGTGACGGACAGCGGATTGCAGTACGTGGCACGGTGCAATCAACTAAAGATACTCAGGTTAGTGTCACAGCCAATCACTGACACGGGCTTGAAGCACCTCGCGGGTCTCGTGTCTTTGGAGGAATTGAGTCTGCGACGAACCCGGGTCATGGATGCAGGACTGCGTCACCTTTATGGCTTGAAGCACCTCAGGAAACTGGTTCTCGCTGAAACCGCCGTGAGCGACCAAGCCGTCGCGAAGCTCAAAAAAGCATTGCCAGATGTCGTGGTTGAGCGGTGAAACGCTGTCTGCGTTGCACACTCTGAAAGGTCATGAATTGCAACCTCACAATCGCTCCATGCCCTTCAGATTGAATACCAATTGTTACTCCCAACAATCCATTGCCTTTATCCACCCGCAACAAGCTTGTCCACCATCTCCAGCGCTTGCTTGGCACTGTTGATCGATCCGTCCAGTTGGGCCTCACGCACCGCATCCAGCACAATCTTATACTGCGGCCCGGGCGTCAATCCATGTCGCGTCAAATCATGCCCCGTCAACAGCGGCGGCGGGTCCAATTCCTCCTGGCTCCACTCCTTCAGCAGATACTCGCAGTATTCGACATGGTCCGTCGAATGCGCGCTGGCCAGCGCGTCGGCCCGGTGCAAATCCAGAAGCTCGCCAATGCCCTCATGGGCCAGCAGGGGTTTCAAGGTGCTGGTGCGCATCGTTCGGGCGTCGGCTAAAATCTGGTGTTTCTCCACCAGCCATGTGATGCGCTCGCGTTCGGCGTTGGAAAGCTTGAGACGCAGGCAAATGTCGTCCGCGATCCGGCGGCCGACGTGCTCGTGAAAGTAAAAGGTGTAGCGCTCCGGCGAGCGGCTGGCGGTCCGCGGTTTGCCGACATCGTGAAGCAGGGCGGCAAATGCCAGGGGAAACGAAGGTTCCGGCCCAAGCAAATCCAGCACGCGCATGACATGGTCCCACAAATCGCCGGTCGGCGCCTGCGGCGGCCCCTGCGGCAGGCCTTTCATCAGCACGATCTCCGGCAGCACCGCGGCGGCCAGGCCCAGGTCGTGGAGCAAGTTCATTCCCATGACGCGGTGGGGATGGACCGCGATCTGCCGAATTTCTGCGGCAATGCGCTCGGCGCTGACCACGTTGATCTGGTTAGCCATCCTCTCGATGGCGGCCCGCGTGGCAGGCTCGATTTCCAGTTGGAAGCGGGCCGCGATCCGCACGGCTCGCAGCATGCGCAGCTTATCTTCCTCGAATCGCAGTGCGGCCTCGCCAATGGCCCGCAGCACGCGCGCAGCCAGGTCAGCCTGGCCATTGACGTAATCGACCAGTTCGCTCTTGAGCGGATCGAAGAACATGCCGTTAATGGTGAAATCGCGGCGTTGGGCGTCCTCGCGCGGCGAGGAAAAGATCACCTGGTCGGGATGGCGCCCGTCACTGTAGGAAACGTCGGAACGAAATGTCGCGACCTCGACGGTTAACGGCTCGGTATTGTCACGCGGGCCCAGCACTTCCACCACGCCGAAGGCGGCGCCCACCGCGATACTGCGGCGAAACAGCCGGCGCACCTCGTCGGGTTTGGCGCTGGTGGCAACGTCGTAATCTTTCGGCGTCAAACCCAGCAACTCATCGCGCACGCACCCGCCCGCCCAGAGTGCCTGAAAACCGGACTCTTGCAATCGCTGAACCACGTTAATGGCGAATTCACGTTCGGTCATGGTGCTAAGCCGCAGGCGGCTTGACCCAGATCAATAACACATTGCGGCCGTAACGGCGCTCTTCCCAGTCCGTGAGTTCCGGCAGTTGGTCCTGGCCCTTGATGCGTTCGGTTTGCACCACCACGACCGAGTCCTCGGCCGTTTTACGCTGGACATCGGCGATCAACGCCAACAAATCCTCGGGCCGCTGCTGAAAGTCCGCGAAAGGAGGACTGATGAAGACGTTGACCGGTTCGCGCGGCGGCTGCCACTGGCCGGCCCAGCGGTAGACATCGGTGCGAATCACTTGCGCTTG
>DASRAT010001073.1:0-3903 GCA_035638015.1 Gemmataceae bacterium
TAGTGTGGCCATATCCGAAATGCGCAGAGTCTTATTGCCGTCTTGTAATGTCGCGGCCGTTTTGCCGTCGGCGGACAAGGCGCCTGCTTTCCCCTTGAGGCGGCCCGTTTCCTTGCCCGATGCAACCTCCCATTGCCGCACGGTTTGGTCGTGGCTTGCCGAGGTCAAAAACCGACCATCGCGCGTGACTGCGAGGTCAACGACCGCGGCTACATGGCCCGACAATGGATGATCCAGCTTTCCCGCATTGAGATCCCACAGATGTATCGCGCGGTCGAAAGTGACGGCCAGCAGGCGGCCATCGGGCGATATGGCAAGAGGTTTGTACTCGATCGAGGATTTAGTGGCGGACAGAGGATCGCTTTGAAGCAATTTAGCCTTGGCTCCCGTGGCAACGTCGCAAAGCGCAACCTCGGCAAATCTGGTTCCTGTTGCCGTGACAAGCGTTTTGCCGTTGGGAGTGAACACCGCCGCCTGATGTCCGTCGACATCGCGAATCACTTTCCCGGTGGCTGTGTCCCAAAGGTGGACCAATGGCAATGCACGAACTGTCGGCGAACCCAATGCCATGCCGGCAACCATGCTCCCATCGGGAGAAAAGGCCACGAACCAGATTTGCTCGTCGCCCTTGCTGAATTGCCGCATTTCCTTGCCTGTTTCCGGATGCCATAACGTGATCGCTTTTACTCCTCCGCATGCCAGGATGCTCCCTTTGGGGGCGAAAGCCAAGGATTGGAAGATGCCTTGTTGGCCTGCCTGCCACTGGCGGATTTCCAACCCAGTAGCCGCTTCCCAAAGGAAGATGGTGCCCTTGTTGCTCAGTCCGGCCAAGACCTTGCCGTCGGGAGAATAAGCAAGAGCCCCGATCGCGAAATCCCCTTTGTCTTTGAAATGGACTTGCCAGAGCACCTGCTTCGCGGCGATATCCCAGCAGTAGACAGCTGCGGCTGTCTGGTAACCGCCGGTTTCTCCACCGCCCGCCAGGGTTTTACCATCGGGAGAGAATGCCACCGTGATGACCCCGTAACGATGCGCTGGAAAGCTGTGGACCTCCTTACCGCCGACTACATCCCATAGGCGCACCATCGCGTCTTTGCCGCCGGAAGCCATGAGCTTGCTGTCCGGCGAAAATGCCACCCCGCTAACCTTGCCTTCGTGCAGAAAGGCTGAGGTTCCGAACTGTCTGATGGCGCCTGCAGGCAGCGCGCCGTCGATGCCTTTTTTGGCTTTGTCCTGGGCTGACACTGCCCCGCGTGTTTCACGCTCCTGAATTTCACTTGCGGCAAGGATCATCAAGCTCAACAGGAATAATCTTCGCAGGGTAATCATGGGTGCAACTCCTCACACAGCAACATGACTGCGAGCGCCTGGAATGGTCGCTCCCAAATTGCGGCAAGCAATCAACTCCGCCACAATGCTAATGGCAATCTCCGGCACCGTTTGCGAGCCAATCGCGAACCCCAGCGGAGCATGCACACGTTTGAGCGCCTCGGCCGGAATGCCTTTGGCGATCAAATCCTCGAAGATCATCTTGATCTTGCGCTTGCTGCCGATCATGCCGACGTAGCCGGCGGGCGTCGTCGCCAGATGGTAAAGGGCTTCTTCGTCGTGCGAATGGCCGCGGGTTACGATTAATGCATAGATGGAAGGGTCAATTTCCTTGGTAACCATTTCTTTGAGTGTCAGCCCAATGTCACCCACCAGGCGGCGATTGGCGTTTGGAAAGCGCTCGGCGGTGGCATATTGTGCTCGGTCATCCAGCACCCAGGTTTCAAAATCGACATCGGCGCCGAGCTTCGCAACCGCCTGGCCGACATGGCCGCCGCCGACGATGAAGAGGGTGATGCGCGGCAAAATTGGCAGAAATGCAACTCCGTGATGGGCCGCCGGGGCAGGGCGTTGACGAATCGGTTTGAGCTGAGCCGTGACGGCCTCGGGCACGGAATCGGCTGCCAGTTGCGCGGCCGGTTTGTTTTCGCCATCGAACAGGAAACGGCTGCCGATGCTCGCTGCCGTTTCTTTGTCGTTGATGATAACGGCTTCCGTGCAGCCGCCGCCAGCGTCCACGAGCTGGCGAAAACGGCGGTAATAATTGGTCACCTGTTCGCGGCGGCCGTTGTTGATCGACAACGGATCGGCGAGAATCGTCATGCGCCCGCCGCAGATCAGGCCGTCGTCCCAGCCATAATTGTCGTCCAGGTTAAAGGTCAGAACTTCCGGTTTGGCGTCGCCGCCCAGGACGCGCAGAGCCCGCTGTTTGACTTCCGCTTCGACGCAGCCGCCGCCGAGTGTGCCGCGCTGGCTGCCGTCGGCGAAGACTAGCATCGCCGCGCCCGCTTTTTGGGGCGTGGAGCCGCGAGTTTCGATAACGGAGCAATAAACGCAATCGCGGCCGCTCTCGAGCGCCGCCGTCAGGTCCGTAAGCAGTTCACGCATGGGTGTTTTCCGAAGTTGCAAAGCAATGCTGGCAGTGGTATCTTACGCGCCTGGCCTGGCAATGTAGCACAAGCTGAAAGCTTGTGCCACAAACAGCGTTAAGCCGCAAGGATTGACGCTGGACTTTGGCCTGGCGGGTGATTATACTTTGTAAAACGAAACTCCTCTCCGACTTTTGGAGGATTCTGGCGATGCGCAAGAGCATGGTTTTTGGTTTGGCCGTTGTGATTGTGGCGGGGGTGGTTTTGTCCAACGCCGTCGGCCAGCAGCCGGCGAAAACTACGGTTATCAGCATTCCCGATTTGGACTGCCCGGTTTGTGCCAAGAACGTGGAAAAGGCAATCACTGCCCTGGCGGATGTGGAGGAGGTCAAGACGGACGTCGACAAAAACATTGCCACGGTGACGCCGAAAGCGAACAAGACCCTGTCGCCCAAAGCGCTGTGGGAAGCGGTTGAAAAGGCAGGCTTTGACGTGAAAAAGCTGGAAGGCCCTTCGGGCACGTTCACGAAATTGCCGCCATCGTAATTGCCGCCTGCGTGTAATAGAAAAACCAAACCCACGGGAGCAATCCCGTGGGTTTTTGTTTTTGCAGTTCTTTGGTCGCTTACGCTCGCGGCTCGTCAAACTGATTTAGCCAGGTTTGGCGAAGATGCTTTCGTCCAGCTTCTCCACGGCAGTGGCTTCCGAGACTTGAAACTCCAGGTAGCGTTTGCCGTCATGGTTGACGGTGACCTTGGTCGCGCTTTTAACTCCTGGCACAACTTCCTTGTAATTGTCATAAAGTGTCTCGGCGTTGACCTCCATCATCGTGAAGGGGTTCGTGGCGCGGGTCTCCGACTTGAGCAGCATGTTGGTCGTTTTGTCGAAGTAAAGGTTGACATCGCGTTTGTCTTTTTTGGTGACCTGAATGCCGACCACTGTCTTGTCGCCCACCTTGGTTTCGCCCAGGGGTGACAGCTTGAGCGTCTTGTCGGCCTTGATGCCGTAAAGCCCCGCGATCCGGCCGGCGTACATCGCTTCCTGGGCTTCCTTGATCTGGTCGGCTTCCAGGTCCTGAACCATGCCGAGCAGGCTTGACCAGCCCTTGCCGCCGTTGATAACCTGGACGATTTCCAGCATCATGCCCTCGATGTTCAAGTTGATGATAGACTTGGTCTTGTCGGGAAGTTGCGACCAGGTTTCGATGGAAAACTCCAGGTCCATGCCCATGGCGCTAATGGTGCCCTTGCCCTTGGCGGTGCTGGCCGTGAGCTTGAGGGCGGTTTTTTCGTCGCCGTGGGCTTTCAGGGCTTTGTCCAGAATCGCCTGCGCGTCGGCCTGTTGCGCTTGCACGGGAAGAGCCAGGCCAAGCAACACTGCGAGGGCTAACAAGGTGCGCATGATCGTCTCCTAAAGGATTGGTTGCCGTTGCAACGTAATTCGTCTGTGAGCAGCAATTATTAGCCAATTTGCGGCCAAAAACAAT
>DASRAT010001074.1:0-4251 GCA_035638015.1 Gemmataceae bacterium
AACGCAAGCCAATCATTGTGGTTAAGGCGGGGCGAACGGGCGCCGGCAGCCGGGCCGCGTCGTCTCATACCGCCGCCCTGGCGGCACGCGATGTGGCCGTCGATGCGCTCTTCCGACAAACCGGCGTCATTCGCGCGGACACACTGGAAGAAATGTTTGATCTCGCCTCCGCCCTGGGCAATCAGCCGCTGCCCCCTGGCCGGCGGGTTGCCATTCTTACCAACGCCGGCGGGCCGGCCATCCTCTGTGCCGATGCCTGCGAAGCGGCGGGCTTGTCGGTGGTGGATTTGTCGGAGACGACGAAAGGGCAGCTGGCTGCGTTTCTACCGGCGACAGCGAGTGTGCGCAACCCCGTGGATATGATCGCCTCCGCCGGCGCCGAGGCCTACGGACGGGCAATCAAAGCCCTTTTGGCATCCGACGATGTGGATGCGTTGATTGTGATTCACGTGGCCGCGGGAGCTTGTGATGCAGCAGCCGTTATGCTGGCCGCCCAGGAGTGCGCGTCTTCGCGTTCCATGAGTGGCGCGATCGCAAAACCGATTCTCGCTTGTGTCATGCCGGAACGAGCGAGTACGGACTGTGGATGTGCAGGAAACAATAACATTCCCTGTTATGCGTTTCCGGAGACGGCCGCCCGGGTGCTCGGTAAAGCGGCGACCTACGCCGAGTGGAAAGCGCAACCGTTGGGACGGGTTCCCGAGCTGGCCGACATTGACCTGGATGCGGCTCACGCCGTTTGCAAGGAAGCCTTGAACAAAAACGGCAACGGTTGGTTATCAACCGAGGCCACGCGTCGGGTGTTGCAAGCAATGGGTTTGCCAATTTCTGCGGGAGGCGTGGCCAAAACGGCTCAGGAAGCGGCAGCCTTGGCCCGCGGCCTGGGATTTCCGGTGGCGGTGAAATTGGCTTCGCATGAGATTGTTCACAAGACCGAGATGGGCGGCGTCCACCTGGGTTTGAGTGATGAGATTGCCGTCATTCGTGCGTTCGATGAAATACGCAAACGTTTGGACAAAGAAAACCAGCTCCACGCGATGGATGGCGTTTTGATCCAGCCGATGATTCACGGCGGCACCGAAGTCTTTGTCGGCATGACGCAAGATCCGCTGTTCGGTCCGCTTATCGCATTCGGCCTGGGAGGCATCCATGTCGAAATACTTGGCGATGTCTGTTTTCGCGTGACGCCGTTGACCGACCGCGATGCCTGCGAGATGGTCCATGCAATTCGCGGCTACCGACTTTTCCAGGGTTATCGCGGCCACCCAGCAGCGGATGTGGCCGCACTCGAACAAGTGCTCCTGCGTGTCTCTCGCCTGGTTGAAGAGATACCGGAAATAACTGAAGTCGACTTGAATCCAATCTTTGCGTTGTCGCCAGGCCAGGGCTGCCGTATTGTCGATGCCCGCATCCGAGTCCAGAACCAATCTGAATGAGGACAGGTATCGCAGCCAGAAAGGTTTTCGCGATTCCAATTGGCTCTTGAACCGGCGACAAGCTGGGAATCAGGCGCGGTTGGCCTTACGACCTGGTCCAAATAAACGCCTATTTCTCAATACGAGGAAACTTAGAATGCTCACCACGCCAGAATTACTGGCCAGGGCCAATAAGCCCGGCGAAGAAGCGCTGCGGTGGCACTCTTGCTACAAGGGCAAAGTGCAAATCATGCCCAAGTGCCACATTCGAGACATCAGCGATTTTGCGATCTGGTACACGCCGGGCGTGGCGGCCCCGTGCCTGGCGATTCAGGCGAACCCGGAATTAGTTTACGAGTACACTAACAAAGCCAATTGCATCGCCATTATTTCGGATGGCACGCGCATCTTGGGCCTGGGCGACATCGGACCCGAAGCCGGGATGCCGGTGATGGAGGGCAAGGCGCTGCTTTACAAGTACCTGGGCGGCGTCGATGCCGTTCCATTGTGCATTGGCACCAAAGACCCCGACGAGTTCATCCGCACCGTCAAACTGCTCGAACCATCGTTCGGCGGCATCAACCTGGAAGACATCGCGCAGCCCAAGTGTTTCCGAATCCTCGACACGCTGCGGGCGGAAATGCGCATTCCCGTTTGGCATGATGATCAACAAGGCACAGCCACCGTGCTGCTGGCGGCACTGCTCAATGCCGTGAAGGTCGTCGGCAAGACGCTGGACCAGGTCAAGATTGCCATGATCGGCACGGGCGCTGCCAATGTGGCCAGCTATCGACTGCTCAAGGCTGCTGGGGTCAATCCGGGCGCCATCGTCGCCTGCGACAGCAAAGGCATTCTCCACAGTGGTCGAAGCGACGTCGAGCAGCGGCAAACGGATTTCACGGACAAGTGGCGGATTTGCCGGGAAAGCAACGCAGAAGGCATTACCGGGGGAATCGCCGAAGCGCTGCGGGGGGCGAACGTTTGCATTGCGTTCGCCAAATCCGACCCTGGATTCATTAAGCCCGAGTGGATCAAGGGCATGGCCAAGGATGCTATTGTCTTTGCGTGCTCCAATCCGTTGCCGGAAATCTGGCCCTGGGAAGCGCGCGAGGCGGGCGCACGCATCGTGGCCAGCGGCCGCGGCGATTTCCCCAATCAGGTTAACAACTCTATATGCTTCCCGGCGATTTTCCGCGGAACCCTGGACGTTCGCGCCCGCACCATTACCGACGAGATGGCCCTCGCGGCCGCCCAGGAAGTGGCCCGATTTGCCCAAGAACGTGGCATCCATGAAGAGTACATTGTCCCACGCATGGACGAGTTTGAGCTTTATCCCCGCGAGGCGGCGGCCACGGCGATGAAGGCGCAAGAGCAAGGGGTTGCCAAGCTAGCGAAAACTTGGGACCAACTTCATGCACAGGCGGCGAAAACGATCCAGGAAGCACGGACAGCCACCGGGCTGTTGATGCGGGAGGGATGCATTCCGCAAACGCCTTGAACTCGAAAACCGCCGCCGAACTGATGGAACAATGCGCCGAATAACGCGGAAGTGACAAATTGTGAAGCGTCCATCCTTGAACTTGGTGATCGATCTCCTGGCTGCCGTATTCTTTCTCGGCATGCTGGCGAGCGGCTACATCATGCGTTATCCGTTGCCGCCGGGCGCACACGCTGACTACTATCTCTGGGGCTTGAACCGATTCCAGTGGGGCGATCTCCATTATTGGATCAGCATCGGCCTCCTTGGCATTTTGCTGGTACACGTGGCGTTGCACTGGCAGTGGGTGGCAAGTGTCATTGGGCGCCGCTTCAGACTTGCAGGTTCGGGTGGCGTGCCGCGCTGGGGCAGCGCAGTGATCTCCATCGCGCTTGTTCTTGGAGCGCTGTGTTTGTTCGCCTGGCTAGCGCACATTTCTGTGCGGGAATTGCCTGATCCGTTTCAGCCGCCACGCGCAATGGTGACCGCGTCACGGCCGGATGTTTCGGCGACGCAGAAATCTCATCTCGGCCAAGAAAAATCACAAGTTGATTTCTGGAAAGACGTTTACCCCATCTTCAAAGCGTCATGTCTTTCATGTCACGGTCCGCAAAGAGCAAGGGGCGACTTCCGTGTCGACAGGCGCGAGGACTTTTTCGGCGCGGGTGACAAAGAACCCCTTGTGCGGCCCGGCAAGAGTGGCGACAGCCTTCTGATCAAGATTGTCTCTGGCTTGCAGCCCAACATGCCGTCGGCCAAAAGCCATAAGTTGTCCGAGCCGGAAATTAGTGTCTTAAAGGGCTGGATTGACGCGGGTGCGCCGTGGCCGGTGATTTCTCCCCGCGAATAAGCTTGCTATGCTGGCCGGTAGGCGCAAGAATTAGTGCCACAGAAAGACCGCCCATAGTCCGCGACAGACCAACCGCCCAACCGTAGGGATGGAGCGCCCTGATGTTGGTTGAAGCCCTCCTATTTCTGATCGTATTGGTCATTTTGGTGGCTTTGGCGGTGTGCATCGTCGTGCTGCCGCTGGTGGCATTGGCACGCACGCGGCACATTGGCGAGTTGGTCCAGCGTGTTGATGACCTGGAGCGAACAGTTCGCCGATTGCGTGTGGGCAACGCCGTACCTGAGCCTATTGCCAAATCTCCGGCGGCCCAGCCAGAATCAATTGCAAAAACGCCTGAGAGTCCTCACGAAGAAATCCCTGTCGTAACCCCCGCGCGCCGGCCGCGGCCTGCCGTGCCCGAGGTCAACCTTGAAGCTTGGATCGGCGGCCGGGCCCTCGGTTGGATTGCCGTGGTGCTGCTGATCTTCGCCGCCGCGTTCTTTCTGCGGCACGTTTTCGAGCACGGTTTG
>DASRAT010001075.1:0-9560 GCA_035638015.1 Gemmataceae bacterium
AACTCGAAAAGCGAGCCGGGCGGTGAGCAGGCGTGTAACGCCTATTTGATGATGCGCGCCGGCCGCCATGCGATATAATGAAGTTTTTGAAAGGAGCAAAACCATGGCCGAATCGCAACTGACTTTGACTGCCGAAGAATGCACCTTCTTGACGGGGCTGCTGGAGACCGCGCTGAAAGAGACACGTGTCGAAGAGCACCGCACGCGGGCGCCGGGCTACCGCGAGCATATTGTGAAGCAGGAAAATCTGATCAACGCATTGCTGGGCAAGCTGGGACAGGCGGCTAAGTAGCACGTGTTTTTAAGACTTGATGCCTTGAATGCCGTTCCTTTTCTGAAGCCGGCCCGGCCAAGATCAACAGTTATGTCCGCATCATTGATCGACACTATTCTTGGGTGCATTGTCGGAGGAGCAATCGGCGATGCAGCCGGCGCTGCTTTCGAAGGCCGAGATGACCTGCCTGCGAATTCACAGCTGTTAGGCGAAGATGCGCGGCTAACCGATGACACACAGCTTACCCTTGCGACATGCGAAGCCCTGGTCGAATCCGGGAAGCCCGATCCGGCATTGATTGCCGATTCGTTCTTGCGATGGTATCGAGCCAGGCGTCTAACGTGCCTCGGAGCCAGCACCTTCAAAGCGCTGCGGGACCTGGATGTAGGCGCCCATTGGGCTTTGGCAGGACGGAAAGGTGACCGGGCCGCTGGCAATGGGGCGGCGATGCGCATCGCGCCGCTGGCCTTTTGCATCGATCCCTGGCACGATGATTCGCGGCAGGTCATCCGCGACATTTGCCGGATTACCCACCACAATGATGAAGCGTACATCGGAGCCTTGGCGGTGCTGCTGGCAATCCACCGGTTGGCAAAAAAAGTTGATTGGTCACTCCACAAGATTGCCAGTTTCCTACCAAATACATCGGTGCGGGACCGACTCTCCACTTATGCGGATCTCACGCCGGGATCGAGTCTAAAGGAGACGGCAGTTTTGTATGGAACATCGGGCTACGTGGTGGAATCTGTGCCTTTTGCGCTGTTCGCCGCAGCTCAGGTTCATGAGCTTGGATTTGTTGGCATGCTAGAACAGGTGATCGCGGCCGGAGGAGACACGGACACCAACGCATCAATTGCTGGTCAAGTTGCTGGGACAGCGTTGGGGTTCGGTCAGTTGCCTCGGGAGCTAGTGACAAGACTTCCACAAGGGGATTTGGTGCTGGGCATTGCTCGGAGATTTGCCGAACGTGTTGAGGCTTCGATTTGGCGTTAAGAGGTGATGCTTTTCCAAAAGAAAGCAACCTTCAGCGGACATCCCCATGGCAACCCTCGCCGAACAATTCGCTCAGGCCGTCCACCTTCAACAAGCAGGCCAATTGCCCCAGGCTGAGCAGGCCTATCGCCAAATCCTTCAAACGCACCCCAATCAGGCCGAGGTTCACAACAATCTCGGCGGTGTGTTGATCGACCAGGGCCGGTTGGTCGAAGCGTTTGCCTGCTATCATGCTGCGCTCCAACTCAGTCCCAGTTTCGCGGCAGCGCATAATGGATTGGGTTTCGCCCTGGAACGATCCAATCAGTTGGACCAGGCGATTCGCTGTTACGAGCAGGCCTTGCGGCTCAAGCCCGGATTTGCTCAGGCGTGGTACAACCTTGGCAACGTCCTCGGCAAGCAGAACAAGCTGGTCGACGCGGTGGGCGCTTACCAGCAAGCATTGCGGCTGATGCCCGAGAATGCCGATGCGCTAAAGAATTTGGGCAATGCGCTCGCCGCCCAGCATCAATGGAGCGATGCCGAGCGCTGCCACCTGGAAGCCGTGAGGCTTCGTCCCGGGGATGCCGCTGCTCAATACAATCTAGGGCTTGTGCAGGAACGGCAAGGAAAACACGAGCAAGCGATCACCAGCTATCGGCAGGCGCTGCAAGACGATCCCCACAATGTGGATGTTCACCTGAATCTGGGGAATGCGCTGGTCAACGTGGGACAATTGGCGGAAGCGGAAACCGAGTATCGCACGGTGTTGCAGCTAAGCCCAAATAACGCGGATGGGCACTGGAACCTGGCACACCTTTGCCTGCGGCTGGGCCGTTTCGAGGAAGGCTGGAGCGAGTATGAATGGCGAAGCGCTCGGCCAGGATTTGCGAAACGAGCATATGCTCAGCCGATTTGGAATGGGTCGGACCTGGGTGGCCAGACACTTCTCGTTTACTGCGACCAGGGTTTGGGCGACACGATGCAATTCATCCGCTACATTCCGCTGGTGAAGCAACGGGGCGGTAAAGTCATTGTCCAGTGCCAGGCGTCTTTGCTTCGATTGCTTGCAAGCGTCAGTGGCATTGATCAATTGGTGGCGGACACCGTCCTTTTGCCGGCGTTTGACGTGCACATATCGCTGCAAAGTCTGCCGCTCATTTTTGGCACAAAAATAGACACCATCCCGGCGGATGTTCCTTATCTGTTTGCGGACAAAGATCTGCAAGAACACTGGCACAGCAAGCTGGGGCCATTGGAGAAGTTCAAAATCGGCATTGCCTGGCAGGGCAATCCCGCCTTTTTAGATGACCAGGCGCGTTCCATTCCTTTGACGTGCTTCGCGCCGCTGGCGAAGATTGAGGGAGTTCAACTCGTCAGCTTGCAAAAAGGTCCGGGTATGGAACAATTGCACGCCGCGGCAAATCAGTTTGATGTGTTGGATCTGGGGCACCAATTCGATGAGGCGTCTGGTGCGTTCATGGACACCGCGGCAGTGATGAAGAATCTCGATTTGGTCATTTGCTCGGATTCGGCAGTCGCCCACCTTGCGGGGGCTTTGGGCGTGCCAGTGTGGGTGGCGTTGGCCAAGGTTCCCGAATGGCGCTGGCTGCTGGAACGTGAAGACATTCCGTGGTATCCTGGCATGCGGCTTTTTCGGCAACGTTTTGCAGGCGATTGGGCGGATGTATTTGGGCGCATTGCTGGGGAAATGAAAGCCCAATTGTTAGATGGCAAAGCATAAATCGACCGAAGCATGATGTGCGTTTTTACAAAAACCACTTCATCAACTCATGCCCCTTGGCAAAGGCCAGGTTGCTGCTCGCCGCCACCATTTCGTCATAGGTTTCTTGGCCCGCGCTCTCGATCCCCGTTCCCGCTGCCGCGAACGGCACTTCGCCATAGGCATGTGCTCGCGTTCGCAGTGTCGTGCGGTGATCCGGCGATACGACGATGCGCCACTGGCTATATCTCGGCAACGCTTCCAACAACGGCCCCACGACATGTTTGTCGATCTCCTCAAGGGCCTTGACCTTGGCGTCCGCCCGGCCTTCGTGCGACGCCTCGTCGGGCGCTTCCACGTGGACACAAATCAAATCGTGCGTTTTCAAGGCTTCGACGCCGTAGCGTCCCTTGGCGGCGTAGTCGGTGTCAAGATAGCCGGTCGCGCCCGGCACGTCGATGCGGGTCCAGCCCAGAAGAATGCCGACACCGCGCACCAGATCGACGGCGCTGAGAATGGCGCCGCGTTTGCCGTAAAGCTCGGCGAACGATTTTAACTGCGGGGCCTTGCCTTGACCCCACAGCCAAATCTGCGTCGCGGGGCGTTTGCCGGCTGCGCGGCGAGCTTTGTTGACCGGGTGATCGGCCAGAATCGGTCGGCTAAGTTCCATGAGTTGACGCAGCAAGTCACTTCCGGGACCCTGCGGCAGCTGATTCGCAATCGGCTTGTCGGGAATGTCGTGCGGCGGCTGTGTTTTCGTGGTAGCGGCGAACGGCGCCGGCGTAGTTCCGGCGCGGTACACGAGGATGTTGCGATAGCTGACCCCGGCGTGAAACTCCAGCATGGCTCCGGCCGCAGGGCCGGGTCCGCCGAGCGTCTGCTGGATCGCGGCGATCAGCTCCTTGCCTTCGTCATTGCCGATGTGTCCCGCCGTGAAGTCGCGCATCTCCTCATTATCGACGTTGACCAGATTGCAGCGAATTGCCCAATCCTGCGGCCCCAGGCGAATGCCCATCGCCGCCGTCTCAAGGGGCGCACGTCCCGTGTAAACAATGAGCGGATCGTAACCGAACAGGCTAAGCGTCGCGACATCGCTGGCCGGCGTCAGCGGCTGTGGAACATTATTGGAACGGCCGACCACGCCCATTTGGGCGATACGGTCCATGTTGGGCAGATGGGCAGCCTGCAAAGGCGTCTTGCCGCCCAGCGATTCTTGCGGCTCGTCGGCACAGCCGTCGGGGATGACAATGGCGTATTTCATGGGAAATGTCCTCCGATATAGCGATACATCAGATTGCGCGTAGTGACAGCCCGCTCACTGTTTCCGCAAATCCAAACAGAGCGCATGCTCGACATCGCGCAAATAAAGCCGACCGTCCGCCAGCGCAGGCGCGGCCCAGCATTGTTCGCCCAGCAGGTCCGGCAACTCCGCTTTTTCCACATACTGCGTGGCCTGTGATTCCACGAGCTTGAGCGATCCGCTTTCGCCCCAGCACAGCAGGTGGCCGTCGATGGCCAGCAGCCAATTGCTCTCGTCAAGGCGCTCGCTCCACATAACCTTGCCCGTTTTCAGTTCGACGCATTTGAGCAAGTTCACGGTGTCGCCGTGGCAGCCATAGATGTGGCCATCCACGATCATGGCGCTGGTGTAAAGCGTTTGCAATGATTTCTTGTTTTTCCAGATCTCCTTGACGGTCCACTTGTCGGCTTTGGTGGTGATATCCAGCAGGGCGCCGCCGGTGTCGTAAGCGGCGGACATCCAGAGCAGGCCGTCCACCCAGACCGGTGTGGAGCAGGTGAAGCCGGTGCCGAAGTCGTAGCGCCACAGAACTTTCCCTGTGGCCGGCGCCAGTCCCATGACGGCGTTGCCCGTTGGCACGATCAGCAGGCGTTGGCCGGCAATGGTGACTGCCAGCGGCGAGGCGTAACCCATCGAATCGTCACCCACCTTCCACACCAATTTGCCCGTATTTTTGTGAAAAGCGGCAATGGAGTTGTTGTTTTTGCCGCCCGGTTGCACGATGACGAGGTCGCCTTCCACCAGAGGCGAAACCGAGACGCCCCAGTAAAAATATTCGCCTTCGAGACTGGCCGCACCGGTGTCTTTGAACTGGTTGGCAGCCCACACGCGTTTGCCGTCAGCCGCAGAGACGCAAACCAAATCGCCCCTGGGCATCAGGCAATAAAGTTTGCCGTCGTGATAAGTCGGCGTCGAGCGCGGGCCGGCGCCTTGTTCCTGCTTGTCGATGTAACTGGCGGCCAGCTCGTGTGTCCAAAGTTCTTTGCCGTTCTTGGTGTCGAGGCAAACGAGGATGTCATACTGGCCGCGCTTGCACATGGTGAAGGCCCGCTCGCCGACAATGGCGAATGACGAAAAGCCTTCGCCCAGCGGGACTTTCCAGAGGACCTTCGGTGGCGTCTTTTTCCAGTCGGTGTTGAGGCCCTTTTCGTGGACGATGCCGTCGCGACGCGGGCCGAGAAACTCGGGCCACCAGGCTTTGACGTCCTTGGGTGGGTTTTGTTGGGCTGGTTCGGTGAGCGGGACGGGAACGGCGGCGAGGGCGGGCAACGCGAACAGCATGACCGCAAGCACGGCTTTTTTCATGGTGGCCACCGGGTGAGGTGAAAGGAAAGACCATTGCGCAGCTTACACCGGCGGCGCGGCATGGCAACGCCAAAAGACGGCAGAGATTGAGGTGTGGCAAGCCGCCGCCGGTGAATTGCACGATCCAGGCGTATTGCGGCCGGGAGATCAGCTGTTGACAATGCCGACCAAGAGGTCGGAGGATTGACAAGATCAATATCGTCCCATTCATTTCCGTTGGCCGTTTTGCTCCTTCTCTAACTCGGCCAAAACCTGGTCGAGGTGGAATTGCAATTCGCGCTCGTTAGGCCGTAGTTTGAGAAGTTGGCGGAGGTGAAAGGCGGCAGCGAACCAATGGCGGGATTGAACCGCGACTTTTGCTTCCTTTTCAAGCATGAATGTCAGGCGTTTTTGCGAGGCCGTCTCGTCCAAATTGCCGAACCACAACCGCACGTTGCCGTCATCGCCCGCGGAGGCCAGGCGCTGGCCGTCCGGGCTGAAGAGGGCATAACGCACCGGCGCCTGGTGGTCCGCGAGGACCGCCAATTCCTTGGCGGTTACAACATGCCAGATTCGCGCGGTGCCATCGTCAGCAGCCGAGACGAGGCGCTGTCCATCGGGGCTAAAGCTCAGGCAGTTGACCTTGTCTCTGTGTCCGACGAGATTGGCCGTTAACTCACCGCTGGCAACATCCCATATTTTTACCGTGGCGTCCCAACTTCCCGAGGCCAGTTTTTGACCGTCGGGGCTGAAAGCCAAGGTGCGGATTCTCTCATAATGGCCGCTAAGCGAGGCAAGCAACTTGCCGGTGGCCACGTCCCAAAGAGTGATGATTTTGTCCTCACTGCACGCCGCCAGGCGTTGACCATCGGGGCTGAAGACGATTTGCAACGCGCCCCCCTTACCGCTGCCAGGCAACGTGGCGATCAGGTTGCCCGTAGCTGTATCCCAAAGTTTGCCCTTGCCGTCCCAACCGCCGGTTGCCAACAGGCGGCCATCGGGGCTGAAGCAGACCTTGGCCGCGCCGAGCTTGCCCGTGGGCAGGGTGGCAATCGCTTGGCCGCTTTGCAAGTCCCAGATTTTGGCGGTGGTGTCTTCGCTGGCGGATGCCAGCAGCTTGCCATCGGGACTGAAGCACGCATCGACCACATAGTCTTTGTGGCCCTTCAAGACGGTTTGCAGCTTGCCGCTCGCCACGTCCCAGACCTTCACCGAATTGTCAAAACAGCCGGAAGCCAGCATGCGGCCGTCCGCACTAAAGGCGATGCGCTTAACAAAGGTGATGGACGGCGGTTTGGGCGGCACAAAACCATTCGGAGATTTATTCTGCGCTTGTTCTTTTTTGAGATCCCTGGGGTGGAGATTGGGTTCCAAAGTAAAAAGTTGTTTGCCGGTGACGGCGTCCCAGAGCATCACGGAGTCGCCTTTGCCGCAGGATGCCAGGCACTGGCCATCGGGGCTGAACAGCGCTTGCCCGACTTCCTCCTGGTGTCCCGTCAATATCGCCTGTTCGCCGGCACCCATCATGTTCCATAATTTCACGATCCCGTCAGTCCCGGCCGTTGCCAGCTGCTTGCCGTCGGGGCTGAAGCAAACGTGCGACACGCCGCCGAAATGGCCGTTCAGCGTAGTCAGGAGTTTGCCCGTGCCCACGTCCCAAAGCTGAACATTGTTGGCGCTTGCCGAGGCCAGCCTTTCGCCGTCGGGGCTGAAGCAGATGCCGTTGATTTCCTCCTTTTGGTTCGCCAGCGCCGCCACCTCCCGGCCGCTGCGCACGTCCCACAACTTGATCTTGCTGCCGGAATCGATGCCTGTCGATGCCAGGCGATTGCCATCGGGACTGAAAGCAAGATGGCGGAGGTATCTGTGACCCGAAAGGGTAACCAATACTTTGTCCTGGGAGATGTCCCAGAGCGTGATTTTTCCGGAGCCGTCCCCCAACGCCAGACGAAAATTGTCCGGGCTAAAACAAAGCTCCAACATCTGGTGATTGGGCAGCGTGTTGCGTTTTTTGCCGCTGGCCACGGTCCAGAGCACAACCTCGTCCCTGGTGAGGCAAGCCAGTTGTTTGCCGTCCGGGCTGAACAGAACACGAGTGACCCAGTCGGAATGGCCGGAAAACGTGGCAACCTCCTTGCCGCTGGCGACTTCCCACAATTTGACCGACTTGTCGTCGTGCCCGGTTGCCAGCAGGCGGCCATCGGGGCTGAAGTCGATGGCGGCACTCATGCCCTTGAGAGTGGCGACGGTGGTAATCGTCTTACCGTCTCGCGTGTCCCATAGTTTCAAGACGTTGCCATTCGTCGTAATAACCAGGTAGCGGCCATCGGGACTGAATTTAACCGGTGTGCGTGAATCACGAATCTCGGTGATCGTGCCCAGCAACTTACCGCTGCGGGGATCCCAAAGCCTGGCTGTCTTGTCCGAACCGACGGAAACCAACCTGTCGCCGGTGGGACTGTATAACAGTTGCAAGACAGGATCCTTGTGACCGGTCAGAGTGTGCAAGAACATCGACTTGTTTTGCAAGAGATGCCATTCCAAGCCGCGGTGTTTTTCCTCGCAGCTTGTCAAAAGGTCCAATGATGAAAGCCGATTACCCGCTTCCCATTGCTGCCAGGCAAAGGAAACCAGGTCGAGAGCACCGTTGCGGGCCAACTTTTCCTTGGCGTCTTGCAATTCGAGATTGGTCTTAGCCAGCTCTTTGTTGGTGTTCTCGTTGATTTCGAGTTGTTGCGCCAAATTGTTTTTGAGCGACGTTTCTTCGCGTTGTGCGATTTCGGCGCGGGTGCGTGCATTTTCGGCGATGCCGCGCTGCGTGTCCGCAATCGCACGAGATTGTTCCGCATCTTGCCACAAGGACGCGATGGCGACGCTGACGCCGACGGTCGCCAAAACCACCACCGTCAAAGCCGCCGCCGCCGCCCGCGCCGGATAACGGCGAGCCCACTTGAAGGTTCGTTCGAGCCAGCCCACTGGCCTGGCGACAATTGGTTCGCCCGCCAGGTAGCGGCGCAAATCGTCAGCCAGGGCTTCGGCACTGGCATAACGCGCCGCCGGTTCCTTCTGCAAACACTTCAGGCAAATGATCTCCAGATCGCGCGGCACGGGCGTCAGTTTGCTACTCGGCCGCGCCGGCTCTTGCAACAACACTTTGGAAAACAACTCGCCCAAGGTCTTACCGTCAAACGGCGGCCTGCCCGTCAGCAACTCATACAGAATGGCGCCCAGGGAATAAATGTCGGCGGGCGGTCCGACGCGCTGGCCGCGGGCTTGCTCGGGCGGCATGTAGTGAGGGGTGCCCATGACGGCGCCCGATTGTGTCAGCCGGCCTGGTTGCGTTAGCGCGGTTTCACCTTCCAGCTTGCGAGCCAGGCCGAAGTCGGTGACCTTGGGCGTGCCGTCGGCCAGCAAGAGGACGTTGTCGGGTTTCAGATCGCGATGCACGATCAGGCTTTGATGGGCCATGTCCACGGCCCGCGCCAGTGATTCGACCATCTTGGCGGCCGCGCGTGGAGCGAGTGGGCCGCCTTTGAGCGCTGACCGCAGGCTGCCGCCGTCGCAGAATTCCAGCGCGAAAAACGGCTGCCCCTGATGTTCGCCGACCTCGTAAATCTGAACGATGTTGGGATGCCGCAAACGAGCCACGGCTTCGGCTTCGAGGCGAAAACGCAACTTGGGCTCGTCGCCGGCAAAATCGCCATGCAGGATCATTTTGAGAGCGACGAGGCGGTTCAGGCCGATTTGCGTGGCTTTGTAGACGACGCCCATGCCGCCGCGGCCGAGTTCGCCAAGGATCTCGAAGCCGGGCACGCGCGGATTTGCCGACGGCGGGGGCGGCAACACATCGCCCAGATCGGCGTCGGAATTCGTGAGCGGTTGCTCTGGGGTGGTAATGGCAATTGGAGCCGTCGCAAGCCGTTCAGACATGGTGCAAACGCTCCCAGGGTGAGGTGGGGTCGGCCTTTCTTGACCAGCCGGCCAGCACTGCGGCAAAACCCCATACT
>DASRAT010001076.1:0-2045 GCA_035638015.1 Gemmataceae bacterium
ATGTGCGGCCGATGATGGAGTATGTCGCGGGCCGTCTGAATTGCCAGAAAGTGATGGTGACCCAGGGCAAAGGCGGCGCCCTGGGCTTTGACCGCCACCAGGGATTCGCGTCGGTGCCCGCGTTCGCCGGCCAAATCGTCGACCGCGTCGGCGGCGGCGATGCCTTTTTCTCCATCAGTGCTCCGTGCGTGGCGCTGGGGGCCTCAATCGAGCTGGCGGCGTTCCTTGGCAACGCGGCGGGAGCGCAAGCGGTGGCCACGGTGGGGCACCGTAGTTCGCTGGAGCAGCAGGCGTTTTGTCGATATATTGAGCATCTGTTAAAATGAGTCCCATGAATTCGCCCCCTTCTTTGCCTACCGTTCTCGTCACCGGCGGCGCCGGCTACGTCGGCGCCCAATTGGTTCCTCGTTTGCTCCAAGAGGGCTACCACGTCAAGGTGCTGGACCTGTATCTCTACGGCCGTGACGTGCTTCGCCCTGCGGAACCGCAAGCCAAGCTCGAAGAGATCGTCGGCGACCTCCGCGATCAAGAATTACTGCGGCGCGTTTTGCCAGGTTGTGACGCCGTCATCCACCTGGCCTGCATCTCCAACGATCCCAGCTTCGAGCTTAATCCCGAACTTGGCAAGTCGATCAATTTCGACGCCTTCGAGCCGCTGGTTAAAATCAGCAAGGCGGCTGGGGTGAAACGGTTCATCTATGCCTCGTCATCATCGGTTTATGGCGTCAGTGAAGCCCCCGATGTGGACGAGACCCATCCGCTCCTTCCGCTGACGGATTACAGCAAGTTCAAGGCTCTGTGCGAGCCGATTCTGCTGAACGAGCAATCGGCGTCTTTCACGACGCTGGTGATCCGGCCCGCAACCCTGTGCGGCTATTCGCCTCGCCAGCGGCTGGATTTGACCGTCAATATCCTGACGAATCATGCCTGGAACAAAGGCGTCATCACTGTTTTCGGCGGTGAGCAGAAGCGGCCCAATTTGCACATTGACGATATGGTGGACCTGTATTCGTTGATTTTGCGGCTGCCCGATGGCCGCATTGCGGGCAAGATTTATAACGTCGGCCATCAAAATCATCCAGTGGCCGAGATTGCCAAACGTGTCCGCGAAGTGGTTCGGCGTGAGGCGCCCGAGCGTGGCAATCTTGAGATTGTGACTTCGCCGACGGATGACAAGCGATCGTATCACATCAGTTCGGCTTTGATTCAGCGTGAGCTGGGGTTCCAACCCAGGCGCGACATTGACGTGGCCGTGCAAGACCTGGTGGCCGCATTTCGACTCGGCAGTTTGCCGAACTCCATGACCGACCCGCGTTATTTCAACATCAAAACCATGCAGCAAACGCGCATGACATGACCACTACAATTGGCGAGCTTGAGTTGTTGACCAGGCGCATGCGCGGCAAGCTCGTGGAGCTGTCGCACCGGGCCAAAACTCCGCACCTGGGTTCGTCACTGTCCTGTGTCGATATCATGGCGGCGGCGTATCACGTCTTGAACACTAACCCCGGCAATTGGACCGATCCCTGCCGCGACCGTTTTGTGCTAAGCAAGGGCCACGCCGCGACCACGCTCTACGTTGCCCTGGCGATGCACGGTTTTATTTCGGCCGAAATGCTTGACACGTATGCGAAACCCGGCAGTCCGTTGGCGGAGCATCCCAGTCCTGGAGTGCCAGGCATCGAAAACGCTTCGGGATCGCTGGGCCACGGCCTGGGCCTGGGCACTGGCATGGCGCTGGCGGCGAATATCCAGGATCGCGATTACAAAGTCTGCGTCCTGATGAGCGATGGCGAGTGCAACGAAGGCTCGGTCTGGGAAGCGGCCATGTTCGCTCCCATCCATCGCCTCGAAAAACTGGTCGCCGTGATCGATTACAATAAATGGCAAGCCACGGGCCGCAGCAATGAGATCATGTGCCTTGCGCCGCTTCGGGAGAAATGGGCTGCGTTCGGCTGGAGCGCTCATGACGTGGACGGGCACAACCTGGAAGAGCTATGCCGCAGATTGCAAAACGTTCCTGATGGTTCGGGCAAACCGGTGGC
>DASRAT010001077.1:0-4012 GCA_035638015.1 Gemmataceae bacterium
CGGATGCGTGGCCCGAATACCTTCGAAGTTGGAATAATCGCCGAGGGCTTTCCACTCGCGAAAAGCGCTCCGAACGCCGCTGCGGTAAGAGTAACCCGCGGCCACGGCAATCCTGACGCCTTCCAGGTCGGCTTCGATCTCCTGGTCGCGGCTGAGATTTAAGCTGAGCAAGTCGGCCTTGATTTTGTTGGCCAGATGGCCTTTGGTGAGGTGGGCCAGTTCGTGCCCCATGATCGCGGCCAGAATTTCGTCGCTGCCATCCACGATTTTGTTCATGTAACCTTCGGTGATGACGGCCCGGACGAGGAATTTGCCGCTGTCAGGATCCTTGGCATAGGCCATGGCAAACGCATTGAGCTCCTTGGCGGAATCCGGCAGGATAAACGACTGCGGCCGCCACCCAAAAGCGGCTGGCCAGTTGTCGCGAACCTCCTTGGTTTGGAGAAGCCGATCCATGACCTCTCGAAACAACTTTTGATCCTCGGCCGAGCCGCCTTCCTTGGGCAATTTTTCCTCGACCGTGTCTTTTTGACCGCCTTCTGTCTCTCGCTTTTTGTCTGTGATTTGCGGAACGCCGTCGTCTGATCGGCCTTGAGCAATCCCGTCAACTGATCGGCCCTTATCGACGCCGTTATCGGGCAGATCTGGCCTGTCGTGCGGCGTGCAAGCGCCCATTCCAAGCGCCACCGACAGCCAAACCACCCCGGCCAATACGGCCCAAGAACGGCTTTTTTGGGTCAGAAGAAGCATAGGCGTTGATTTCGGTTTCATGGCTACGCTCTCTGGCAGAGGGTTGAAGGGCCGCAAGTGCGGGCGAAGATCTAACGGGCATAATCATACCCGCTACCAAGGGCTTTGCAAAAAGTATTGTTTGTAGTTGTAGGGTGGGTGGAGTCTTCGGAACCCACCAAGCGAGCGACAAGTTAGCGTAGAGTGGGTGAAGTCTTTGAGCCCTCCATAGTCGCCTGGTGGGTTCCGAAGACTCCACCCACCCTACAAATCAGACCTAAAAATCCATCCGCGCGATATACAGCTGCTGCCGATCCCCCGTCTCGTAAAGCCTTTCCAGCAGCGTATCCAAATTCGGCGTCACCACCCGGCTGATGGCCCCCGCGCCGTTGACGCGGATTGTCACCTTTTCGTTGTAATTGACCATCCCCGGAAAGAACCACAGCGTCACATTGCTGACGCCCACGGTCTTGATGTGGACTTCGTTGTTGGCAAAAACGCTGGCCTGGAGCGTTGCGGGGGCCAACTTGGCGTTCCAACCTGCCGCGCTGTTGAGCCGGTTGGCTTGAACGTTTGACGTGCTGACCCAATAAAAATGGTTGTCGGTGCTGCGCTGCGTCTTGAACTCCTCCTGGGCGCGGCCCACTTCCTTGATCGGCCGCCAGCGCCGCTTGCGGTCCATCCAGTCGAACAGAATTGGTTGCTCCGGGCCAAACAGCTCGGCGGAGCGGCCCTTGTACTCAATGTAAATCGCGGGGTAATTGAATTTGACGAAATCCTTGAACAACGCCTGCGTTTCCACGGCGCTTTTGCCCGAGCGTTCGCCGTTGACTATATACATGTGCAAATACTGGGCATTGGGCCAATACTTGCGGGCGAAGTAATACGGCACGCCCGACATCGGCATCACGCCCGTGAACTGATCGGGATGCGACATACCGACATCGAAGGCCATGTTGGCCCCCTGCTCGGCGCCGAACATGTAGACGCGGTCGCTGTCGATCTGGAACCGCCGCCGTAGATCGCGCACCGTCTCCAGCACGGCGGCATGCTCTTGGGCGGTGTATTGATAGCTGACGTTCGCCCCTTTGCCCCACACCGGCGCCGCCACGATGTAGCCGTGTCGCGCCGCCATCTTGGCCCACTGCATCATGGCGTCGGGCGCCGTCTGCATCGAGTGGTGCAGCACTAGCAGCACCGGCCAGGTGCGGCCGTGGTGATACCCTGGCGGCAATTGAAGGTAATAGGTGTGCTGTTTGCCGTCGTTCTGCGTTTGCAACTCATTCGGCTTGGCGTCGATCTTGTCAAAGGCGTTTATGGGCGGCAAAAACTTGATGAATTGCATCGCTTCATCCACGTTCACCTTGCCCTTCAGCGCCGGCATTAGCTTGTTCTTGCGAACCAGCGGATCGTCGCAACGCAGATACTCCAGCAGCAAAACCCGCGCTTGCCATTGTTTCATGGCCACTTCGACATCGCCCTCGGCCGCCCCGGCGCCGCGCAGCCAACCTGTTAACGCAAATGCCATGATCGCGTCGGCATGCTGATCGGGCTGGCGTTTGTCGGCCAGAGCCCGGTCGTGATCGGCGGCCAATTTGAGAAAGATGTCGAGCCGTTCCACGGTGTCGGCGTTCAATTCCTGGAGGATGCTCGCGGCCGCGCCCTGGTAAAACGCAACCCGGTTCGGCGACGCGATGGCGGCAAACCGGGCCAGCTGTTGCTGAGCGTCTTTGATTTTCTCGTTGGCCGCCTCGTGCTGCTGCTTGATGGCCTGCACCTGCAACTGCGTCGATTCGTCCAGCAGATCGCCATATTTGCGGTCGGCGTAAACAACCAGTTTAGCGCCCACGTCACCGTGCAAACCCGCTTTTTGCGCTCGTTTCAGATCCTCAACGAAATCAACGGCATAATTGCGTTTGATGCCGTCCAACAGCGGCGTGACTTTCGACTTTTGTTTGGGAAACTCACGGACCACGTCATTCAATTCTTTTTCGGCCTGGTCAGTGAACCCGGCCTGGAGCATGAATTGAAACAGTTTGCCGCGCAGTTCGAGCTCTTTATCTTCCGGCTCGGTGAGCTTTGACCCCTCTTTGGAGAGCATCGAATTGACGAGGTCGCGCAGCACTTGCGGGTTGAATTCCTTGGTGTTGAAATACATCACCGCGTCGAAACCCTTGGTATCGACCCGGACGAATTCCGGCGTCATCATGGTGATGCGCTGCAATACTTTTTGCTTGCGGCCGGCCGAATCAATCATTGTCAATTCGCGCTCCCAGCGATCATTCCACTTTCCTACCGTATCGAGTTTCCACGTAGGCGGTATGGGATCGAAGCCTTTTTGAGGACCAGGCCAGCCGAACTTGATCTCGTCAGGTTTCTTGGCGCGTTCCTTTTGGGCTTCGACGAGTTGAAAGGGAGGGAAGTAAATATTGCGGACGCCGTCGTCAAGCCAGTACGGCTTGTTCTTGGGTATGGAAAACGCTGCGCCGCCTGGGTCGCTGAAAATGGTCCGTTCTTCCTTGAGCCGGCCTTCGATCTTGAAGCCGTCCTTGAAAACCAAAACGTCGGCCAGCACCGGCGCCGGTAGGCCGCCTGTTGCAAGCGCAATGGCCAGGGAAACCGCGCCGAGAAGGATGGTAGGCCGGAGATGCATGACAGGATACCTCGCGGGGACGCCGCCAACTCGGCGAGCCGGCACCCTCACAATCACCCTCCTCCCTGCTTCGGGGAGAGGGTCAAGGGTGAGGGGTGCCGGAGCGCGGCGTCTTGTTCCATCCCCACAACTCGCCGTGACGATTGCGCCGGGCCTGACGCCTGGGTGAAATCGCCGTGCTCCCATTGTCCGGCGTCCGACGCGCCACGTCAAGTAACAGTTGCGAACCGGCCCCCCAGCAGCGACAATAATCAAACCAGAGTTCACCCTTTGCCGAACTTACCGAAGGAATGGCCGCCCCCTCCCGTTCCCTCCCCCTCCGCCAGGGGGAGGGCCAGGGTGGGGGGGATTGGGCTTCACCCATGCCGATCAAGTTTCGTTGTGCCTACTGCAATCAGCTCATGGGCATCGGCCGCCGCAAGGCCGGGTCCGTGGTGAGCTGCCCCAATTGCAATGGACAGGTCGTGGTGCCCGAGCCCGGCCCAGCGGAACCGGACTTCCCCGCGCCCGCGCCGTCTCCAATGCCCAATGTGTTCGAAGGCAACAATTTCGACCCCGCATTGTTGCAACCCAGGCCCATGCAAACGCCGCCCACACCGCCGACGTCCGGCCACAGGCACGCGCCACCCA
>DASRAT010001078.1:0-5239 GCA_035638015.1 Gemmataceae bacterium
GGCATTCATTTATGTGTGCTTTCGTTGGAGACGTTCGTTGGATGGTCGCCCGCTGCATTGATTCTATCTTCACCAATGGAAATCATCATCGCATTTCGAGGCACTTTATGATCCGCACCGCGATTTCCGCTCTGGTTATCACGATTTCATTCGGCGTTAGCCAGGCATTCGCCGACCCCATTCGCCATCTTGGCCAGAATGCAGAGTTGTCCGTCGATCAGATCAGCGACTTCACCGCTCGCATTGCTCTGTCTCCGTTGGACGATAAAGGCATGCCGCTGCCGGGCAAAGCCTCCACCGCCTTTGTCGAGCAAAAATCGCAAAACAAACTTCTGCTGCGCGATCTGAACAGCACCCAAAAAGTCACCGTTGGCAAAATGACTATTTCCGTGAAGCCCGCGCCGCTGACGATTACCTGTCAGGACGCGGCCGGCAAAGTTTTCCAAGAACTAATATTCAGCGAACCGGATGGCGCGATGTCATTTCGCACCGCCAGTGTTGTGCTTGGCCTAGGCGAAGGTGAAAAACAATACGACCGCTCCGGATCGCTGTATCCGATGCTCAACGGTCAGCGTGCGCCATTGCTTGCGACTCACGGCTCCACCATCCCCGTGCCGTTTCTTATCGGCACCGACGGCTGGGCGCTCTACGTGCATCGGCCCTGGGGCCAATTCGATCTCCGGGGTGGCAAGGGCAAATTCCTTCCCACTGGCGATGCCAAGGGCATGAAGCAGCCCAAGGAAACTCCCAAAGGTCCGCTGGAAGTTTACGTTGTCAGCGTCGAGGAGCCGGCAGTGGCGCTGCAGGAATATTATCGTTTGAGCGGCAAGCCGGTGATGCCACCGAAGTGGACAATGGGCTACATGCAATCGCATCGCAGCCTGGAACTGGGCGAGCCGGTCGAGATCGCCAAAACTTTCCGCGACAAGCAATTGCCCGTGGATGCCGTCATCTATTTGGGCACCGGTTACACCAACGGTCAAACCGGCTGGAACATGGGCCACGGCACCTTCGAGTTCAATCCCAAAACCTTTGACAAGCCCGCGGAATATGTCAAGTCGCTGCACGACATGAATTTCAAACTCGTGCTGCACATCAATAAAGCGCCGCCGACCATGCACGGTTTGTCGATCACCGAAAAATCGATGGATGCCAATCACATCAGTAATTACTGGGCGAAACATAAAGCGCTCATGAACATGGACGTGAACGGCTGGTGGCCCGACGACGGCGACGAGTTGCCAATCGAAGCACGGCTGGCCCGCCATCGCTGCTATTACGAAGGACCGCTGCTGGATCGCCCCAATGAAAGGCCGTGGAGCCTGCATCGCAACGGTTTCGCCGGCGCTCAGCGCTACGGCGGCTGGATCTGGTCCGGCGACAACGAATCGCGCTGGGAAACGCTGAAGGTCCACGTTCCGGTCGGCATCAATTATTCGCTGAGCTTGACGCCCTTCTGGGGCACCGACATCGGCGGCTTCGTTCCCAAGGAAGAGTTCACTGGCGAATTGTACGCCCGCTGGTTCCAGTTCGGCGCTTTCAATCCGCTATTCCGCTCGCACGGCCGCAACTGGAAACTGCGCCTGCCCTGGGGCTGGAATCTCGGCGAGGTCAAGCCGATTGAGACCAAAATCGTACCCAACAAATCGGAGCTCAGTAACGCCGCCATCGAGCCGATTTGCAAGAAATACCTGGAGCTGCGCTACCAGCTTTTGCCCTACAACTACACCCTGATGCGCGAAGCCTGCGACACCGGCCTGCCGCCGATGCGAGCCTTGTGGCTGCACTATCCGAGTGACCCCATGGCAGCGAAAGACGGCGAAGATTATCTGTGGGGCCGTGACATTCTCGTCGCTCCCGTGGTGGCCAAGGGCGCCAGGGAACGTTCGCTCTACTTGCCGGCGGGTAGCTGGTATGATTGGTGGACCAACGAAAAAATCGCGGGCGGCAAGACCATCAAACGGCCCGTCGATCTGGCCACAATGCCGCTTTATGTCCGCGCCGGGGCGATCATTCCGTTCGATCCGATCCGCCAATACACCAGCCAGGCCGTGACCGAACCGACCACGCTCAAGGTTTACCGCGGCGCCGACGGCCAATTTGTGCTTTACGACGACGATGGCAAGAGTCTCGAATACCTCAAAGGCCAGGGCACGTGGACCAAGATCACCTGGAACGACGGCAAGGGCCAACTGGTGATCGAGCCGGACGCGCGGACCACCGTGCAAGGACAGGTGGAACGGGCGTTTGACGTTATGGTAATGCCAGAAGGGACGAAGAAACGGGTGACTTATTCGGGCAAGCGCGTAGAGGTGGGGTTTTAGGCCAGGCCTTTGGAGTGCGGCGACTTGTCGCCGCTTTCGAGTGATTGCAGCCAAGGACAGTATTTGCCCTCCAAAAAGCGGAGACAAGTCGCCGCACTCCAAAGCCGCGACAACCGGCGTCCAACAGCAGAGAACGTATGTGGACATCACGGAGCGAACAACTTGCCAACGGTCGCGTAATCAAGGTTGCTATCGACCTTGATTCGGCCGCTGTGTCGTACGGGGAAGTTTTCCATCGATGGCAGAATGATGCAGGATTTCGCTCATTTTTCATGGGTATTTTAGCAACTTCGCCCTTTTCATCCTTTCGTTGGGAAACTCCGCCGATTGCGAGTGCGACTGCGAACCGGCCATTTGAGTTTGTGCTGCTTGATAGTCCTGGTCTGGCAAGCAATCCGGATGCTCACGCATTCGCCGAGCACTTTAGCCGCGTGCCCGAAAAGGGAGTCGTCGAGTTTCCCAATCTCGGCAAAGATGCGATCATGGTGGTCCCCTGCCCGCTCGGCAATCTAGCCGCTTATGGGCACATAGGAGCATTTGTGCGACAAGCGCCCGAGTCACAAAGACACGCGTTGTGGGAGTTGGTCGGCGCGGCGATGCAACGTCGACTTGGTACTCAGCCTGTTTGGCTCAGCACCGCAGGCGCCGGTGTGTCGTGGTTGCATGTGCGCCTCGATGATCGGCCCAAGTACTACGGATACGTACCATATCGTGAGAGCAAATAACAATTTGACCGATCGGGGAAAAGACGGATTCGAGGTTACTTTCCCTCTTCTTTCCACTTCCTAGCCATCTCAATCCTCTCCACCGCCGGCGGATGCGTGCTGAACATCCACACGTTAAACGGCGCCGGCGCCAAATTGCTCAGATTGTCGCGGGCCAGCCGTTTTTCCGCCTCGATGAATGCCTCCGGTTTGTTGGCCAGTTCAAGGGCTGCCGTGTCCGCTTGCCGTTCAAAGAAGCGGCTGATGCCGTTTTGCATGGGCATCGATAGCCATTGGCCGAGCATGAAAAGCAGCAGGATCAGCGGCAGTCCCGCGGGATCGCTGGGTCCGGTCAGGCAAAAGGGCCGTCGGCCTGTCGCCCAGCGCAAAACACGCGACAAAAGGAACATCCCCGCCAAGGCCGCCAAGGCCGCCAACGTGATGCCTTTGACGATGTGATGATGCCGCCAGTGGCCCATTTCATGGCCGAGAATCGATTCCAGCTCGTCATCGCCCTGCGTCCGTGCCGCGAGAACTTGGGAGGTTGCCAGCATCGGCCCGCCATTGGCGGAGGCGAGCAAACCAGCCACGGCCGAGGAGGAATGGGGATCTACACCGGAATGCGAACTCACCAGCGTGTCATACAACACGATGCGCCGCGTCGACCCGAAGCCGACGAAGTAGGCATTGGTGTGCCGGCCGCGCGACGACGCGTCCATCACCAATATCTCCTGCACCGGAACGTCGGCACGCTTCGCCAGCCTCTTGACGCTCTCCCGTAAATAGGGATCTTCCAAGGGTGTGAACTTGTTGAACAACGGTTGAATCAGCTCCGGCATCAAAAAAGCGTAAAGGACGCCGAGGCAGGTGCCAAGTAGCGCGGCCAACAGCCACCACCAGCGCGGGAAGATTGCCATCAGGCTATAAAGGCCCAAAAAAACAATGGCACCTTGGACCGCGTTCAGTGCCAGTCCCTTGCCCCAGTCGCCCAGCCAGGCGGACACGGTTTGAGTGGTCATGTTCCACGTCCGCGCTTGTTCCAACCGCGCCAGGCCGAGCGGCACCGATAGCAGTTCCGTTAGCAGCAAGTAGGACGCACCGACCAAAGCCAGGGTCAACAACCAACGCCGGCCCGTGCAGCGATCGAAAAAATCGGTCAGGCGCCGGCCCCACGAAGTGCAAACCAATGCGGTCAACAAAGCCAATTGGAGGCCGAATCCGCACCAACTCAAAAGCTTCCGCTCTTTGCTGTATTGCAGGCCGCGTTCGATCTCTTCCGCGGAGAAGTATTTCCCGGCCTCCTCGCGAGCGGTAGGCGATTCGACAAACGTGTTGACAATGAATAGCGCCACGAAAGCCAGCGCGATTCCCGCGACGGCGGCACGCAATCCCAGTGTGGAGCGGTTGACATCAGACATACGGCTGCCCCCAAAACAATATCCACAGAGCCTAACAAACAAGCCGTTCGACAAACAAGGCAGGCATCTCCCTGACGCGTAAACCAGGCAATCTAGTCAAACCTCACCTGTTGTGCCGCGCCGCGGCAAGAGCCGCAACCTGCACAATCCGCGTCATCCTCATCCTTGGCGCAAGGAGCGTCGAAGAGAGAAGCATGTATCGCCTGCACCCCGCCCTGGCTTTGTTGCTGGTTTACCTGTTCATCCCCACAGCCTCCGCAACGGAGCTTCAGCGCCTAGCCGTTAGTGACGGCCGCTGCGAATTTGTGTTGCCAACCGAGCACGCCGATGACCAATACTTGCTCATCCTCGGTGCGCTGGCTCAGACCGGCGGCCCCTACCCTGTCCATATTGCAACCGAGCAAACAACCGCGGCTCTGTCCATTCCGCTCGAAGCGCCCAAGATTGATCTGGCCTGGCAAAAACACGTCAAGGATCTCGCGGAGCGTCAGGCGGCAGCGCGACGCCAACGGCCGGCAAACGCCATGTTCGCGCCGCTGCAGACGCCGCCCAGGGAAAAAGTGTTTCACCTTTTTGTCAAAGACGCGGACTTTCAAAACCCCGCCAGCTATGTCCCCGTTACTGCGGAATTGCGCGGCGTGGGCAACCATTGTCAGGTGTATGTCGACCGCGATCACGCCGACGTTGCGGGCTTGCAGCCCACTATCGATGACGCCATTCGCACCTTTGACAATAACGTTTGGCCCAGCGCTCTTGGCAGCGTGTTTGATGTAGACCGCGACGGTCGTTTCAC
>DASRAT010001079.1:0-5340 GCA_035638015.1 Gemmataceae bacterium
ATCATTGTCGCAGTCAACTGCCAGGTGCCAACAGCGCCTGAAGCCGTTGCACCACCTGGACAACGACTTCTTCTGGCACTTTGCCGATCCGAGTCACCTTACGAGCCCGCCAATCCAGGCTCTTCAACTGGTCAGCGCCCACCACACCTGTCACGGGCGACCCCGCGGGAACGGGAACTTCAAACGGATAGCCCTTGGCTTGGTTGGTGATCGGACAAAGCAAAGCCAGCCCGACACGGCCGTTGTACGCCGCCGGTGACAAGACCAACGCCGGCCGGCGACCAGCCTGCTCATGACCCGCTTGCGGATCAAGAGTGATCCAGACGGCGTCTCCTCGTTCAGGGACATACGCAGCTTTTCGCATCACCAGGCCTCCCTGCCAACTGCCGGCCCAGTATCCCACTCGCGGGGAGTGTTTTCTTCCGTCACGCCACTCAGCAATTCCGCGAGCGTGGGCGGTTGGGCTTTGATTGGCTGCACCACGAGCGAGCCTTTTACAAGGGACAACTCGACGGCGGCATCTGGACATAAGCCAGCTTCCAAAGCGAAAGACTTTGGAATTCGCAGGGCCAGACTGTTGCCCCATTTCTGAACACGAGTTTTCATGGCTACCTCCTCGTATCTACGATGAAGATACACAACCATGCCATCAAAGTCAACGGCGCGTCTGCACTAACGCGGCTAACGCCACCCACTTCGCCACTTTGAAATTTTCCAAAAACTTTTCCCCAATCCAAAACGTCTGTTTGACGGGAACACAGGGGATGCTTATACTCAGGGCGGCATTAGAACTGGTCGGCGACCAGGCAGGGAGCCTTTGCGCGGGGGGACGACCTTGGGAAGCTTCCAATCTTGGCGACGTGGACTCGTGCTCGCAGTCGTAATGAGTCCGCTAACGCTACTTGTTACACCGCCCACAGCGCCTGCTCTGGGGCCCGACGACCCCGTCAAAATCCTGCGTGCCGAGGCGGAAAGTCTTGAAAGGGCCGGTGACTGGGGCAAAGCCGCGGTCAAATACGAAGAGTTGATTCGGCTCGACCGCACCCAGGCCGTCTTTCGCGAACGCTATCAGTTTTGTTTGCTGCGCTACCTGCAAGCCGTGCGCTTCCGCGATGGGTCCTATCAGAAGGACGTGCTAACCCTCAAGTATTCCCAGGCCGTCAGGCTTTACGAAATCGTTCTCTTCAACCTCCTGCACAACACGCTGGACAAGGAAAAGGTGCCGCCCGCCGTGCTGTTCCACAAGGGGCTGGAGGAGTTTCGGTTCGCGCTGGCCAGCCCAGAGTTTTGTTCCGACCACCTGGAAGGCCGCAAGCCTGATGAGACCAAGGGACTGCGCAATGCCCTCCAGGCCCTATTTGCGGACCGCAAGACGATGACCTATGAGGAAGCCGTCGACGCCGTCCGCGAAGCAGCCATGAAAAGCAAAAACCACTTCCCCAACGTCAACCCGACGACCGTGGTGATGGAGTTCCTATGCGGCGCTTGCCTGGCAATGGATGATTACACCGTTTACTTGACGCCGCGGCAGCTGCGGGAATTGTGCGCCACACTCAAGGGCCATCATGTCGGCGTCGGCCTCAGGTTGAAACTGGAAGACAACAAACCCGTTGTCGCCGAGGTGCTGCCGGACAGTCCCGCCGCCGAGGTGATGCCGTCCCTGGTCGCGGGCGATCACGTTGCCGCCATCGGCAAAAAATCGACGCTGGGCATGTCTCCCGAAACGGCAATGGATTTGCTCGAGGGCGAGGAAGGCACAACCATCGAAATCGTGGTGGCGTCGCCAAAACACGGCCATCGCATGATTGTGCTGAGCCGCCGGGCTTTATTCATTCCCAGTGTGCACCAGGAGATTCTCGGTCAAGTCGGTTACCTCAAAATCCAATGCTTCCAGGAAACAACTCTTGCGGAGTTTGACGCCAAATTGACCGACTTGATGGAGCGAGATTGCAAGGCATTGATCCTTGACCTGCGCGGCAACCCTGGTGGTTTGCTGGACGTGTCGATCGAGATCGCCAAGCGGTTTCTGCGCAACGGCACCATCGTCTCCACGCAGCACATGGATCCCAAATCCAGCAAAACCTATCTTTCAGACAATCCGATGGCGTTGACCATTCCGGTTGTGGTGCTAGTGGACGGCGACACGGCCAGCGCCGCGGAGGTGCTGGCAGGAGCGCTCAAGGAAAACGGCCGGGCCACCGTTGTCGGCCAGACCACCTATGGCAAAGGCTGTTCGCAAGGCCTCCTGAAGCTGCCCGGTGAAGGCGAACTGCGCTTTCCCGCGGGGTCCAACGCCGGCGGAGCCACGGGCGGCATTCGCATTACCATCGCCCGCTTCTTTTCACCGACCGGCCACCCCTATAGCGGCCATGGCGTCGAGCCAGATGTGCCAGTGGACGGCGAATTGCAAGTGTATCAAGCGCAAAAACTTGCGCAGGACCTCATTGGCATGCGCTAACGAGCTGTCCAGTGTTAACCCACTTCAAACAAAAAAACCCACTGGGCCTCGCCCGTGGGTTTTCTTATTGCGGCGACAGGATTTGAACCTGTGACCTCCAGGTTATGAGCCTGGCGAGCTACCACTGCTCCACGCCGCGCCTTGTGTGAGCCGCTTTCCAGAGAGCTGGAAACGGTGGAAAGCGGCTCGCCATTTATATCCTACCACACAAGTCAAGTCCTGGAAGCCTGTTTTTTCGCCTTGGCTTACGCATTTTGGTCAAGTCAGTCAATTTGGATAAGCCTGGCACTTTTTAGTGCAAATGATCTTGCTCTCGGCACGCTCGTTGCACAAAATACGCGCGACAATTCGCCCGTTATTGCAAGGAACGGTGACCCATGGCAATCGCTACAGCTGAAACAACCAGGAGATCCAGATCATCGACCACGTCGGGACGACGCTGGTGCCCCCATGTTTGGGAAGGCTGCACGTTCGCGGCCTGGATGCGAGCCCTCATTCGCAATCGCTTCCGCGTCGGTTGGCGGCAATGGTGGGTCGCGGCAGTCATCACCGCGGTCAGCATGGTGCACAGCGCATTGCGGCTTATCCAGCAACTTGTCTATGGGGGCCGCATTCGCCGCACGAAACTGCGGCAGCCGCCGATCTTCATCATCGGCCATTGGCGGACCGGCACGACGCTGCTGCACGAACTCATGGTGCTGGACGAACGGCACACGTTTCCCACCAGCTACGAGTGCTTCGAGCCAAACCATTTCTTGCTGACCGAAAAGCTGTTCACAAAAGTGCTGTGGTTTTTGGCGCCTACGCAGCGGCCAATGGACAACATGGCCACCGGCTGGGACCACCCGCAGGAAGATGAGTTTGCGCTGTGTATGCTCGGGCAGCCCTCGCCCTACTGGACGATTGCCTTTCCCAACAACGGCCCGCCAAACCCCAAATACTATGACCTGGAAGGCTTGTCGCCGCGAGCGCTGTCCCAATGGAAAACCGCGTTCATGCGTTTCCTGCAAACCATCACGGTGCGCAAACGCAAACGCCTGGTCCTCAAATCGCCGCCGCACACTTGCCGGGTCAAGGTGCTCAAGGAGATGTTCCCGGACGCGGTGTTCATTCACATCGTGCGCAATCCCTATGTGGTCTTCGCCTCGACCATGAATCTCTGGAAATCCCTATACCGACATCAAGGGCTGCAGACGCCGACATTTGAGGGTTTGGAAGACCAGGTTTTTGAGACCTATTTGCACATGCATAAAAAGCTGGATGAAACGCGGCATTTGGTGGACGAGGATCATTTCTATGAGATCCGCTATGAAGATTTGGTCCGCGATCCTGTGGGAGAAATGCGGGCGTTATATGAGCAGCTAAACTTGGGCGGGTTTGATGCCGTGTTGCCGCGTCTTGAAAACTACCTTGCCAGTGTGGCGGGATATGAGACGAATCGTTACGAGCTAACACCGGAGTTACGCGCACGCATCAGGCGGAAGTGGGGCGCCAGCATCGAGCGATATGAGTATGAAGCGGCGAATTATTGAGTGGCACTTGTGCCGTAACTATTTTCATATCAAGCAGTTGTGCCCTTAGCGCAATGAGCCCTGGGGATTATCAACTGGCACGATGGTGGCTAACTGGTTTCCCCATCTTACCCAAATCCCTTGATCCCTTGCGGGTAACCTTGTTCTACGTGGATTTGGCGCCGCCGCGCGTTGTCCAACTGACACTTCGACCCTTTCCTCCCTCTGTGGCGTGACACTGACCTTGACACGCCCAGGCGATTTTGCCACAAGCCGCCGCTTGCAAGGGTGGAACTATCGTTCGGGGGAGCGCGCCGCTTAGGTCGCGCTGGGGACGCTTCGCCATGACCACAAGCACGGTTTCCGCGGCAGCATCAAGCAACGGGGTACAAGGCCCAAATGCCCGATCTTTGGGGCAGCTTTGGCAGGTGCCCGCGTTTTTCATCGGCGCCATCGCCCTGGCTCTGGTGGCCGCGGCCGCGCCGCTGGCGCCGCGCGGCGACGACATGCCGCTGGACCAAGATCTGTTGACCGTGCGGCGAGCTTTGGAAAAACCCGGCCTGCTGCCTGACGACGTCGTGGCCCTGGCGGAAAGTACCGTGGCCCACGCCAACCGGCAACCTGACCGCGCCGGCGAGGCCCATTTTTTGCTGGGCGCGGTTTACCTACGCCAAGCCGAGCGCCATAGTCCCCCCGATAAGAAACGAGAAGAACGGGACAAGGCCGGCATGCACCTGGAGTTGGCGGAGTTGCGCGGCGTGCCCGAGGCCGATGTCGCTCGCTTGACCTATCTTCGCGGCAAGGTGGCATTCCTGGTTGCCGCCAACATGCCGCGGGCCATCGAGCTATTGTCGAAATCCTTGCCCGGGGGCGCCGACAATGCCGCCGAAGGTTACGCGATGGTGGTCCAGGCGCATTTGCAAGGCACTCCGCCTGACCTCGACGCCGCTCTGGCGGCCAATCTCAAGCAGATGGAGTTCATAGATGATGACGTGATGATGGCTCAAACCCGCCTGCTGCGTGGCGAATTGCTGCTCAAAAAAGGCCAACGCACAGAGGCAATCAATTTCCTTGAGGCGATCGGTCCCAAGGCGCCCCAGGACCTTCGGCTCAAAGCCCGTCTCCTGCAAGCCACGGCGGCAATGGAAGAACACCTGTGGGGCCAGGCCATCGGGTGGTGGACGGAACTATTGCCGTATCCCCAGACCGTGGCAGGCGGAAAAGGGCGAATACTCTACAACATCGGCCTATGCTGTGCCCATCACGAGCCACCCAATCACGACAAGGAAGCAATTACGGCCTGGCGGGAGACGCAGCTTTATGGCAATGAAGAAGCGCAGGCGGCCGCCCTGCGTTTGGCGGAACTGCGGC
>DASRAT010001080.1:0-2291 GCA_035638015.1 Gemmataceae bacterium
GGCATATTGGGAGGGGGGCTGATAGCGAACTTGAGAAAAAATGTCAAGACGATGTGATTTGTGGTTTTGGTCCCATGGATATACTGAAAGCAATCTGTAACCCAAGGATACCCATCATGTTTATGACGCGACCTGCCCTGCTTGCCGGCTTTGCCGCAATCGTCATCGCTTTCTCCACTCAACCCGGCGACAACCTTGACGCCTATTTGACCAAAGACGGCAAACTCACCAATCCCCTGGAAATCCGCGATCTCCAGGGCGGCTTCGCGGGCTTCACGGGCAACTTCTATAAGGTTGGCGTTGATGGCAAATGGTCCACGGGCAAGGTCTTCCAACAAAAGATGACCGAGGAAAAGAGCGGCACGCTCGGAAAGGACGACATCGCCAAGCTGGCCAAGGCGCTGGCGAAGTATGACCTGGAGGGTTTGAAGAGCGAGGGGAAACAGGGGACCAATCCGCACGTGGTGACGATCAAGTTCGGCAAAGTGGAGGCGACATTGAGTTTGGGGACTGGCGAGCCGTTGCCAAAAGTGGATGGGAAAATGAAAACGGCGGGGCAGCGCTATGCGGGCGTGGTGGAAGCAGTAACGGAGGCGATTGGGAAAAAAGAAAAGTAGTGAAGCATCAAGTCTTGCTATTAAGCCAAAGACAAAAAAAGAATCCGCGGATCGGTGGTGTCGCTGCGGGGGGCGCCAGCAACGGCATGAACCTGCTGCAACAGGAAGGTCAGGCCAAGTTCCAAACCGGCCAAAGCAGACACGGGGAACAAGCCCGACATCCATCGCGTCCAATGTAGGGTTGGCCACGCGGCTGCCCTCTTTTTGGCCAGGTTCGCCCCTTCTGGCTTGTAGCCCCCATGGGCGGAAGCTACATTACATCCATCGTCGTCCATGCTACGGAGTAGCCAGCTGGGGGTTGTTCCCATGCACCGTGTATGCCGCTGTATCGGTCTGGTCTTGTTGTCGGCCGCGTTCGTCGTGCCTACCTGGACAGTCGCTCAAGACAAAAAGGCCGACGAGCCGAAGCAGGAAACCAAGAAAAGCACGGCCAAGGAGATCAAGGGCAAAAAGGAAAAGCCCAAGCCTGACTGGAGCGCCGAATACGCCGGCAAATTGACGGCGTTTGACGACAAGGACAGCAAGCTTGTTTTCACCGTGCAGATCAATTACAAGTTGCCCGAGTTGAATGTCGACATTGTCAAGCAGATCGATCAGCAAAACACAACGCTGGCTCAGCAGCAGCTTCAATACGCCCGCGCCAAGACACCGCAGGAACGCAATAACATCGCCACGCAAATGGTCAACACCGCCCGCCAGATCGAGAAACTGCAAGCCCAGATTTACAAAGTCAAGGATGTCAATTTTGACATCAAGTGCCAGGCCGCCGACAAGATGCGGGTGCGGAAATACGAACCGGTGCAGCAGGTCGATCCCGACAGCGGTGAATTCATCAAAATGACCAAGGAGCGGATTCTGGAAGCCAAGGGTTACGAAGGCTATCCCGGTTATCAGGCCGACAACAAGATTCTTAAGACCGGGCAGAACGTGATCATCTACATATCCAAGGACAGCAAAGGCCCCGGATATTTGCCGGACAAGAGCAAGAAAGATAACCGCAAGGTCGACGACATTCAGAACGATCTCAAGAACTACCGTTTTGATGTCATTATGATTTATGTCGCCACTGAGGCGCCTAAAGGCCAATAGTAGCGCCCTTCGCGAAACGGCAAGCCGGCATGAGCGTCATTCTCGATCGCGAAGAGTACATTGAGCAAGCCTATTTCTTTCACGTTCTGCGCGAGCGGCTGCAGCAAAATTCGCCCACGCAGGAAGTGTTGGAACGGCTCCACGAGGAGATTCTGTCCACCACGCGGTTGCCGATGGCCATTCAGTTTCTGGCCACCGAACTCAAACATGCCGGCCTGTTGTCCTCGGGTTTCGCCAGGCTATTGCATTACTTCACTTCCTTTCAGGCCTTTGTCATTCAGCAAACCGAAGAGGAAGGCAAACGCTTCAACATAGACAGCGCCCTGTTGATCCTGGAGCGCGAAGCCGGCTACCGGGCCGCGGACGTAACCAGGCCTGGCCTGTTTGTGTTTCAGTTCGAGACCTTGAGCCGTAATCGGTTGGGTTACGACGCCGGCCTGGATGCGATGATCGGCGATCCGCTTTATGACGACGATTGGCGAGCCTATTTGCAATTGGTCCGCCAACAAGTGGGCGTGGTGGATTTTGCCGACATTGTTTATGTGCGCTCCGAACTTTATGTAAGGGATCAACGGCGGCAGCAGC
>DASRAT010001081.1:0-17830 GCA_035638015.1 Gemmataceae bacterium
TGACGCCGGACTCGCGCCCGGGGTGTCATCCAGGCGTAGACTGTCCAATCCGAAAACTGATCAGGCACCACAGTGTATGACCCATTCCTCGGAAGGCACTAAGCGTTTGAAGTCCGCCTGCCTACGCGGGACAACTTCGGGGCTTTCACCCGACCCGTCATCATCATCAACGCCGACTTGGGGGCGTTTACCGAGTTGTCAAGGAGCGATACCCACCGGTCCCAAACGACCTGAAATGACCCCGGTCATGCAAACCAATGTGCCAGTCTGCATACGGTCAGCCAGCCTCCACGCCTTTTGAGCTTTGTTGCACGTCGTTGTTTTTGGTCCCGGCTTAGCCGACGTAGCGTCCGGAATACCCCTGCAAAAGGAGACCTAACTCTCCTGGCATCTTGCTAACTTCATCATAACTGAACATACGTTCACATTGCAAGGGAAAAACCAAAAAAAACCGGCTGAGCGGCGAACGACGGGTGGCCGGGGCAGGTGAACCTGCAGCGATTGCAAAATAACCGTGGCCAAGCCCCGGCCAGCCAAAGAGGACGCCAGGCGCCATGCTTTGCGGCCCTCGCCACCAACATTTTTTCCGCGACTCCACGCCGCGAAAGCATGCGAGCGGCTTGGTCTGGCCGCTTAGCGGTCCCACGATGGTAGCCGGGCGTTTCAACGCCCGGTATTCATACCAATGCCAACCCTCGAGCGTCGCGTACGCGACGTCTGAACATTGCCGCTAACTTGGATACCGGGCGTTGAAACGCCCGGCTACCGTCAATCAACCGCTATGCGGTTAATTCGATCAAGAACCAAGGCTCATTTCACAGTATGGCCGACAAATCGCGACCGAATACAGCTGCAGGAATAACAACGTCCAGCAGAATCTGGAATTGCGTTGACGAACAATTGGGTGTTGTTACCATGCAGCAAGATGCAATCGAAACATTATTCGGCGGCTTGAACATGAAGCAGATTCATGACAAAGAGTTTACTGCGCTGATTGGGATGCCAGCGCCCGAACGGTACGCTATTTTCGTCAGGCGGGTCGCGGATTGGCAAGTAGTTTGGGGCCTGCGTTCCGAGCACGGTTGGCGTCTAATGGCAAACGAGGATGGCATTGAAGTCGTTCCTGTTTGGCCACACCAGCGGTTTGCCGAAGCAATCGCGGACGTTCAGAAACAAGAACAACCGGCCACAATATCATTGGACGATTGGCTGAACAAATGGCTGCCCGGTATGATGCGAGACGGGCGCCAGGTTGCTGTATTCCCCATTCCTGGCCAAAAAGGGATTGTGGTTTCGCCAGAGCGATTGAAAGCTGATTTGTTGGCTGAGTGCGAGCAGTATGAGTGAAATGGCGGGCCGGTGGCACATCCAAGATGGGTGCCACGCCCTGAAAGCACGCGCACCCTGCACTAACGGCGTGCAATCGAAGGGCGTGCCGGAGCGCCCGGCGCGATGATCCCACTGGAATGAACACAGCTCGCTCTGATAAAGGGTTTTTGTTGTGTGGGCTTCAGCACGCCCGTCGATTGCACGCTGTTAGCGCGGATTGCGCGTCCTTTCAGGGCGTGCCACCAAAACTGGTGTGCCGCCCTGCCGTTGGCTGAACCCCGTAGTGATATCTTTCGGGAATTGCCGTGCCTGAGCCAAGCGTTCATAGAGTATATAATGCGGGAAAGCCGCGTTTTCAGTTGCGCCAGGGCGAAGAAGCGATATCCGTATTCGATGCCGAAAAGTTAACGCCGGCGGACATATTGCCGAGCTTTCGGCCAGGCAGCCTGATAGCAACGCACGAGATCTCCACGATCGAGTCATTTGGATTGATCGTTGTGCACACGCCGGGGGATCCGAAGCTGCCGCAGTTGCTACGGGATAACCATTGGGAAATTCGACCCGGCGACGGCATGACACGTAACCAATTCAAGGCCGCGCTCAGGGCTTTGGAGCAAATGATTGGAGGGTCACCATGATCGTGAAAACAGGATTAGCGGAAATCCTCGATGACCTGACGCCGCACTTGGAAAAGGTTTGTTTGAAGGGTCAGGGCGTTTCATCGTTCGTCTACGCCGTGAATAAAGGCCGCGCTGTCGAGATTTCCGAAGACAACGGCGGCTACTGGCTCGAATTTTGGGACACGAGCGAGGACGAGGATGCGGCGCCCGTGAAAGAAATGACCGTGGAGACCGGCAAGGACGCGGTGCACAATGCACTTCGGTGGCTGCGCCGGGGTGGCACATCTGAATTGGGTGGCCCGCCCTGATAGTAGGTGCAGCCTGCGCTAACGGCCCGTAATCGAACGGCGTGCCGATGCCCCCGCCGCTGTGCCCCCTTTGGAGAAACGCCAGGCCAATCTACTATTGGTTTTTTGCTCACGGGCAGTTCGGCACGCCCATCCCCTAACTTGTCACGTCACCCCATCGACCCCGGAGGTTCTATGAAGCGAGTCACTGGCATTGGCGGCATCTTCTTCAAAGCCAAAGACGCTAAGGCACTACAGGCCTGGTACAAGCGGCACCTCGGCATCGATGTCCAAGCATGGGGTGGCGCGGCTTTCACCTGGACCGACGCTGACGGTAAGCCGTTTGCCGGGACAACCGCCTGGTGTATTGCTCCGGCGCAAACTGACCAGTTTGCGCCCAGCACTGCAAATTTCATGGTCAACTACCGGGTGGACGATCTCCTCGCCCTGGTCAAAGTCTTGCGCGAAGAAGGCTGCAACGTTCTCGAAAAGATCGACGACTCCGAGTACGGCAAGTTTGCCTGGGTCATCGATCCAGAAGGAAACAAGGTAGAACTTTGGCAACCGCTTGCCGGCCAATGACCAGGAGAAATCCATGCTGCGAATCGTTTTGGCCGTTATTGCCGGTTTTTTTGCCTGGTCGATACTGTGGTTCGGGGGCGAGAAGATTCTTTCAGCCATTTGGCCTGACGGGTACGGCGTTCATCAACAAGCGTTCGAAGCGGCCATCAAGAATGGCGGTGAGTTCACAGCGGACACGACGCTTCTTCTCATCCATATTGTCCTCGGTTCAATCGTCTCGGTGATGTCCGGATTTCTGGCCGCGCGGATCTCCGGTGAAAACAAACGCGCGCCGCTAGTCCTCGGCTTTCTGCTGTTGGCCATGGGTTTACTGAAGATGGTTATGTCCTGGCCGTATGTTCCCATTTGGTATCACGTTATCTTCACGGCGCTTCTACTTCCAATGACGATGATGGGCGGGCGGCTGGCACTTCCAAGACGGGTGACACGCGCTTAAGCAGGGGGCTCCCATGAACTACGTTGCAACGATGCTACCCGAGTTCGACCGGGAGATGGCGAACACGCGCAAGGTATTGGAGCGGGTGCCCGAGCACAAGCTCGACTGGCAAGCCCATCCCCAATCGCACACGATCGGCTGGAACGCCAACCACCTTGCCGAGATCCTCGGCTGGGTCGACGGGATGCTCATGACGCCCTCTTGGGACTATGCCCCTATCGGCGGCGAACCCTATCAATCCCCGAAGCTGACGAGTCGTCAGGAGATCCTCGACCTGTTTGATCGGAATGCCGCCGCGGCCCGCAAGGCGATTGCGGCAGCGAAAGAGGACCAGCTGACGCAGCCGTGGTCCCTGCTCGCGGCGGGAAAGCTGGTCTTCACCATGCCGCGAGGGATGGTGATTCGGACTTTCGTCCTCAACCACCTGATCCACCACCGTGCGATCCTGTGCGTCTATCTCCGTCTGAACGACATCCCTGTCCCCGGAATGTATCACCCGTCGGGAGGTGAATAGAGGCGCTTCGGCACACCCTTCGAGCTTGCTGGTGCTCCAACGATGCGCGTTCTTCCAGGGCATGACACGTCACTATTGATCTGGCCCAAAATGGACGTGCCTTGACCAGCAGGAAGGGGCTGTTACTATTTACCTGAAAGGTAATGAAAAAACTGTTTGGCGCCGAAACAACTGGCAAGGCGGTAGAAGATGCGCATGAATTTGGCTTTGTTCGGCATGGTCCTGTTGTCCTACAACCTGTCTCCGTTCCGATCACAAAATCCGGACACCAACGCGCTACCTGCCTCGTGGGATGTCAACCAGATCGAGAAAGATGCGCCAAATTCCGTGGTTCCAGGGCGTTTTTATGTTCTTGCATGGCACGCCTCGGCCTGGACTTATATGGGGAAAGAATACCGCCGCGAAAGCTGCCTTGCGCTGCGCGTTTTTGGCAACGATAAACCCGAGCGATGGGATCTTTATCATCTGTACCGCGAGCCACTGGAGAGAGATTCCAGATGGCGTGTTTCCATGCACCATGCAACTGGTGGCGACGCTGGACCAACTGGTAGGTGGTACTTTCATGTTAAGGATTTCAAGTCCCGGCCTGGGAATAAAGACATATACGACTCATTGTCAATGTCTTCGACAGGGGTGAATTGGAAATTTGAACGCGGAGGCGATTGCGTAGGATGTGGCGTTTGTGAGAAGAACTGGCAAGAAGCAATCGGTGAGAAGCCGACACAGTTCTTCCCGCAACCTGCAAAGAAAATGGGAAACAAGTAGCCGCAGCGCATGCTTTCGCGGCCTTCAGGACTTGAATCTCCTGTCCCTCCGCACCGCCGCGAAAGCATGCGGGAGACTTCAACCCTCCCACCAGCATCCCACTGGCGTGGACGGGCTCCGCTGCCGACTGCTATACTCAACGACGCCAGATTCAATGACTGGAGCAGAAAAATGCAGCTAACAGCGGTCTATATGCAAGTCCCGGAAGGGTACATCGCCTTTGTCGAAGAGTTGCCCGGAGCTAACACGCAGGGCGATACGCTGGAGGAGGCCCGCGAAAACCTTCGTGAAGCGGTCGAGCTTGTGCTCGAGGCCAATCGTGAATTGGCGGAAAAGTCGCTGGCAGGGCAATTGGTCACCCGCGAGGCCTTCGAATTGCCAGCTGGATTGCCAACGCCATGAAGCGACAGGAATTGATTCGCCACCTTGAGTTCCACGGATGCTACCTGCTGCGGGATCGTGGCAAGCACAGTGTCTACGTCAACTCCGCGAACAATCAGACTTCGTCCGTCTCGCGCAAGCGCGAGATCAACGATTTCATGTGCCGGAAGATCTGCCGCGATCTGGGCATTCCACAGCCCTGATGCTTTTTTCACAAAAAACGCTCAACCTTTCCGCCTCCGGCCGCGGCCACCCCTATAAAAATCACAACACCTTTCCTCTTCCCTCCCAGATTTGTAAGATGCCCCTTCTATTTTCCAGGGGCTTGAACCATGCCAAAAATGAAAACCCACAAAGGCGCCCGGAAGCGTTTCCGCGTTAGCGCCACCGGCAAGTTGAAACGCAGCCATGCCGGCAAGAAACACCTGAACAGCCATAAAACCGGCAAACGCAAACGCCACTTGCGAAGCAAGGCCATGGAAGTGGGACGTTTGCCAAGCAAATACGTCAAGGTCATGGGTGAAGCGTAAGCCGCCCTGGCTACAAGGAGAATAATCCGTCATGGTACGTGCACGCAGTGGCAAGACAGTATTGCGCAATCGCAAGCGAACCCGCAAGCTGACCAAAGGGTTCTGCATGAGCCGGCACAATCTGTACCGGCAATCGCTGGTCACCTTGATCCGGGCAGGCGTTTACGCCTTCCGCGATCGCCGCGTGAAAAAGCGCGAGTTCCGGCAGCTTTGGATCGTGCGCGTCAACGCGGCCTGCAAGGCCCGCGGCATTCGGTACGGCCAGCTGATCCACAGCTTGCAGAAGGCGCACGTTGAACTGGACCGCAAAACCCTGTCCGAGCTGGCGATCTTTGACCCGGAGGCGTTTGACAAGATTGTGGAGCTGGCGAAGCAGAATTTGTAGCGCAGGCGAGATCGGCACTATGGCGAAAAGTGACAGTGACCCAGTTGGCTTGCCGGCGCCAATGGTTTTGGCAATGGTCATCTGTGATCATGTTTGGCAAGATCCCGCCACCGGAAAGCAAACACTCCTTGGATGTTTTGAGGAGATTCACGCCAACGATTTTCCGGTAGAACTTCCAAGAGTGGCAGTGTATGTTGAAATGACTGGCGGGCGTGGAGAAGTCGCGCTCGCTTTGGAGATAACGGAAACCGACGAAGAAACCGTGGTGTTTCGACAGGACGCTGAAGTGGAGTTCAGCGATCCACGGGCAGTAAGAACCATCGCCTTTGACTTGGTTGATGTTGAGATTCCCAAACCCGGTGAATACAATTTTGACCTTTATGCTGGCGGTATTTTTGTCATGGCGCGGCGCATGCTGTTTGTGGCAACTTCCAGTGAGTGAATCATGAAAAAACGGCCCAACAAAAAGACGCGCTGCACAGTGACCGTGTTTGGACCGCAGCCTTCGAAGGAACCGCGCGTTGTGCGCCCCATTTTGGGAAATTATGTGGCCCTTGGTGCCTCGCACGTCGATTTTGAAGCCACCAAGCACTTGTTATCCAACAAGCCATTGCGACGGCCCGACCGCAAGCCATCCAAAGACCGCTAATTAACAGTCGAGCAATTCATGTCCGCTCTTGCTGAACTAGAGCTTCGCGCCCGCACAGAGTTGGACGCCTGCGCCGACGAAACCGCCCTGCGCGCTTGGCACACCAAATACTTCGGCAAACAGGGCGAAGTCTCGCTCGCGCTCAAAAAAATCGGCGAAGTGCCACCCGCTGAAAAACGCGCTTACGGCCAGGAAGCCAATCGCATCAAGGAATCGCTCACGCAAGCTCACGACGCCAAGTGGGCAAGTTTCAAGGAACAGTCCCTCCAGCGCGAGTTGACTTCGCAAGGCCTTGACGTAACTTTGCCGGGCCGCCCCCTCCAGCGCGGCCGCCTCCACCTCGCCACGCAAACATTGCGAGAGATTTACGCTGTCTTCGCCGATCTAGGCTTTCAAATTTACCGAAGCCGCGAAGTCGAATCGGACGAAAACAACTTCGAACTCCTCAACATGCCGCCGCATCACCCGGCACGCGACATGTGGGACACGTTCCACACCACGACACCCGGCGTACTCTTGCGGACGCACACTTCGCCCGGCCAGATTCACGTCATGCGTGAGCTGTGCCCCGAGCCGATTCGCGTCATCCTGCCCGGCATGTGCTACCGCTATGAAGCAATCACGCCGCGAACCGAGATTATGTTTCACCAGATCGAAGGCCTGGCCGTCGGCGAACACATCACGATGGCCGACCTCAAAGGCACCGTCACCGCCTTCGCCCGCCGCATGTTCGGCGATGAGCGCAAAATCCGCATTCGCTCCAGCTATTTCCCCTTCACCGAACCAAGCATTGAGGTCGATGTCGATTGGCCCAAGGAAGACCCCAATGCCGACCGCTTGACCAAAGGCACCGGCTGGCTGGAAATCATGGGCGCCGGCATGGTCCATCCGGTGGTGCTGCGCAACGGCGGTTACGATCCCGACAAATTCAGCGGCTTCGCCTTCGGCATGGGCCCGCAACGCATCGCGATGCTGAAATTTGGCATCGACGACATCCGTCAGTTTTGGGCGAATGATCTGCGGTTTTTGGGGCAGTTTTGATTCTCACATGGCGAGAGGCAGTGGCTTTCACTTCAATGCGCCGCCAAACGAAAAATGATTTTCATCGAGAGCTATTGGTTCACAAAGTCCATTACCGAGCGGCTTGACGACGAACAGTTTGCCGAGTTGCAGATGGAGTTGCTTGCCAATCCAGAAGTCGGTAAGGTCATGCCGGGATGCGGAGGACTGCGCAAGATCAGGTTCTCCGACCCAAAGAGAGGCAAGGGTAAGCGCGGTGGCGTGAGGCTAATCTATGTTTGTGTCCCTGAGGTAAGCTGGATTCTTTTGCTTGACCTCTACGACAAAGGTGAAAAGGAAGACATTAGCGCTCAAGACAAAAAAACGCTCAAACATCTTGCCGAGGAATTCAAAGCGGAAGCCAATTGGGCACTGATCCGCGAAAGAAGGATGAAGGACCATGAGTAAAAAATCCACTCGCCCGTCATTGTTCGAGCGGCTAAAGCAAGGTTTGGAAGAGGGCATTCAGTTTGCCAAAGGGGAGATTTCTTTGCGAACCACCGAGGTGGAGGATCAACGGGCGCCGACAATGTCCGCCAAGCAGATTGCCGCCCTGCGAAAACGCCTGGCGATGTCTCCCACGACTTTCGCCCGCACGCTCAATGTCTCACTGAAAACTGTGCAAGATTGGGAGCAGGGTGAACGTGCTCCGTCTCAAGCGGCCCTACGATTGCTGCAGGTTCTTGCTGCCCAACCACAAATGGTTGGTGAAATAGTGGGCGGACGCGTAAAAAGCAATTGAAGTGCACTTTTTATCGCATTGTCCGATGGAGGCCCTATGCCATTTTTTGGCTACTCAAAGCATGTCGTAGGCGAGCACGGGCTTCACGAATTGTCAGAAGTGACTTTCAATGTTCCATTAATAGACATTCGCCGAATTGCAAGTTTCTTGATTGCCTGTGCCAATCGTGTTGAGTCCGGTGAATGGGAATCCAGCCATTGCCACCTCACAGCATTTGATAAAAAGTGGGACGATGACAATCCTGACTCAGACATCATTGTGATTCATCCTTCACCGCAACCGCCTAAGCGCGTAAACTAACCAACCTCAGTAACTTTCAACTAGATGCAACCTTCATGAAAGTCCCCCTCCAATGGCTCCGTGACTACGTCCCCCTCACCCTCCCCGAGGCTCAGCTCGTCGAGCGCATCACCCTCGCCGGCCTGGAAGTCGGAAGCGTGCGCGTGTTCGGTTTGCCGATCCCCGAAGGCATTCGCGTCAAGGCGGAAGAGCGCGGCCCTGTCTGGGCGCGGGACAAAATCATCACAGCAAAGATTCTTTCCATCGACCCGCATCCCGACGCTGACCGGCTCAAGCTGCCCACCGTGGAATACGGGCCTGGCCTGGTCAAGAAGTTGGTCACCGGCGCACCCAACATCAGCGTCGGCCAATCGGGTCAGAAGATCATTCTCGCCCTGCAAGGCTCGGAATTGTTCGACGGCCATTCCGAGGAGAAAAAGCTGGCTGTGCTCAAGCCGACCAAGCTACGCGGCATTCCCAGCGATGCGATGGCGTGTTCCTATTACGAGCTAGGCGTCAGCGAGGAACATGAAGGCATCGTCCTGCTCGAAGACGACGCCCCCATTGGCGTGCCGCTCGCCGATTTCATGGGTGATGTTGTCCTGGAAATCGATGTATTGCCCAACATGTCCCGTTGCCTGTCGATGATCGGCATTGCCCGCGAGGCGGCCGCGATCACAGGCCAAAAACTGAAGCTGCCGCCGCACACGATGCCAGCGACAGGCGAACCGATTGAAGGCCAAGTCAAGGTCGAGATCGAAAACCCCAAGCTGTCGGCCCGTTACGCCGCCGTGCTGCTCAAGAACGTCAAAATCGGCCCCGCGCCCGGCTGGATGCAGCGGCGCCTGATGTACTCCGGCATGAGGCCGATCAACAACATCGTCGACATCACCAATTACGTAATGCTGGAATGGGGCCAGCCACTGCACGCATTCGATTTTGACAAGCTAGTTCAACGCGCCGCCGGTAAAACGCCAACGATTATCGTCCGCCCCGCCCGCGCCGGCGAAATCCTGGTCACGCTCGACAATCAAAAACGCGAACTGAATCCCGATATGCTGGTGATCGCCGACACCGCCGGACCGATTGCCCTCGCGGGTGTGATGGGCGGCCTGGAAACCGAAGTCACCGCGGCCACCACAAGCATCCTGCTCGAATCGGCCAATTTCGATTTTCTCAGCATTCGCCGCACCATGAAAGCCCTGAACCTGCCGAGCGAGGCAAGCGTGCGTTTCAGCAAGGGCATTCATCCCGAATTAGTGCTACCGGCAGTCCAGCGAGCCGCGGACCTTATGCGCCAACACGCCGGCGCGACCATCTGCAAAGGCATCGTGGACAATTACCCCGCGCCATTGCCGACACAAATCGTCGATTTGCCGCTAGCCAGCATAACCAGGCTCCTCGGCGCCGATTTGCCCCAAGCGGATGTGATTCGCACGCTGGAAGCGCTGGAATACAAGGTAGAACAAGCCGGACCCGGCAAGCTCAAGGTCACCGTGCCGCCGCATCGGCTCGACATTCAGAGCGGGGCCGCCGATCTGATCGAAGACGTGGCCCGCATTCACGGCTACGACCGCCTGCCCTCCACGCTTCTGACAGACAGCTTGCCCCGGCAACGAACCAACACAGCCTTGGTTTTCGAGGAGCACGTGCGTGACATCCTCGTAGGCGCCGGCTTGCAGGAAGTCATCAGCTACACGCTAACGATGCCCGAGCGCGAGGCACCGCTGGGTTTGCCGGTCATGGAATACGTGCGTTTGCTCAATCCCATCAGCAGCGAGCGTGCCGTTTTGCGGCACAGCGTGCTCGCCGGCGTGCTCGAAGCGGCCGCCGCCAATCTGCGCAACACAGACGACGTTCGCCTGTTTGAAGTCGGTCCTGTCTATTTGCCGCGCGCTGGTGAACCGCTGCCCGATGAGCCGCGACGATTGGCCATAGTTCTTACCGGCAAACGCCGCCATGAATTCTGGTCCGATTCGACCTCGGGTGAAACTGGCAAAGCCCCGCTCGATTTCTTCGACCTCAAGGGCGTCGTGGAAGCCTTGATCGCCGATTTGCATCTGACCGACGTTCAATACGCTCCTTCAACGGCAACCTATCTCCACCCGGGCCGATCCGCGGAGCTGCGCATCGGCAAAAGTTCAATTGGCAACTTCGGCCAGATGCATCCCAAGGTCGCCGAAAGTTACGGCCTTGGCCACCACACCATCCTCGCCGGCGAGTTTGACGTGGAAGCCCTGCAAGCCTCGTTGCCGCCGCGTTTCACTTACACCCCGGTGCCGCGTTTCCCCGCGGCCCTGCGTGACATCGCCCTCATCGTCCCCGAAGCGACCACCGCCGAACGCGTCCTGCACGAAATCCGCGCCGCCGGCGGCGACCTGCTACGCCACGTCCGCCTGTTCGACGTCTACCGCGGCGACAGCATCCCGCCGGGCACCAAAAGCCTCGCTTTTGCCTTGACCTACCAGGCGGATGAACGCACTCTGACCGACAAGGAAGTGGACAAGGCGCACAAGAAAATCGAGGACCGCTGCAAGCACGTGCTCAAGGCCCAGGTGCGCGGCCAATGATGGCGAGCGTCGAGGCGTAAGCCCGACGTGGACGCACGCCCAAGCAACCGCTTCATCCCAGCGGGAAAAATTACATCGTCAATTCCGTGTCGGACACCAACCCGAAGCACAAGCGAGGAAGCCGCTTTTTACCTCGCTTGCGCTTCGGGTTGGTGTGCTGACAGCCTTATGTCACTCCCGACTCGTCTTGACAATTTCCCGCCATTGGCGAAAGATGCGGAAATATAGTAAACTTGCTGACCAGTCTACATCGTGCGGGTCAAGTTCCCAGGACGGGACGACGGGTTGCGCCGCTTTAGTTTTTGTGGAAAGGATCGAACATGAGACGCTGGGCATGGATGGCGTTGATCGGGGCGACGGCGGGCATCATCCTGGCCGTCACATCGCACTGGTTCCTGCGCGATGGCGGCAGATCCGCCAACAAGAACAACACCGAGCAAATCGACGCCATCACTCTACAATTGACTGACGATCTTAACAAAGGGGGCACAAAACCCCGGCCGGAGTCCCTCAAGAAAATGAAGGCCCTGGAAGACCTTGGCGCCCAAGGCAAAAGCGCCGCGGCCACGTTTTACCTGGCCTGGCTCCAGCGCATGTACGACAGCAAGCTCGGCGACAAGGACGATTTCAAGGATTTGGCCCGTTGTTACCTGGGCGCCGAGGAAATGGCGCCCCAGCAGACCGTGAAGGCGATGTGGCGGGCGAAATCTCCGGCGGAAGCCGATTACTACAGACACTTGCTGCACACGTTTGACAAGTGGGCGTTGACCGCCTTGAAGGACGGGTTGGAAAAAGAAGCCCTGGGCTTTGGCGACGATTATCAGTCCGCGGCCAAAAGCGCCCTGCCGGGATTGCTGGCCGATCTTGGCGAGGAGGCCGTGCCGGCGCTGAGGGAAACCTTGGCGCATCCCAGTCCGGCCGTGCGTCGCCAAGCACTGCGGGGGCTGGCCCGCATGGGCAAGCGGCCCGAATATGCCTCCGAGGCGTTGCCCGACGTGGTGGCGGCCCTCAAGGACAAGGAGCCCTCCGTCCGTGCCTTTGCAGCCTTGGCCCTGGGTGAACTGGTGCCGCTGGTGCCCAAAGAAAAGCCGCCCGAACCGGACCTGGTGCGCATGCTTAGCGACAGCGATCCCTTGGTTCGTCTGTGCGCCGCCCGCACCTTGAGCCGCCATTCTATAGGCGTGGACAAGCGGGAGATTTTTTCAGTCGTCAAGTTCCTATTGGAAAGCGACGCTTTTGGCGACGACCTCGTCAAGCAGAGCAAGGTTTGGTGGAATGTCGTGGGCTTGACGCCGGCCCTGGGGGAATTTGCCGTTTGGAAGGGGGGGATCTCCTATAACTCCATGTTTTGGGATGAAACTGCCGCCCATGTGTTGCTCGGCCTGGGGCCACAGGAGCAGTTCCGCATTCCGCCTCAGACCATTCTCGAGTGGCTGCGCCGCTGCCCTCACGACGGCCGCCATTTGGCCACCCTCATGGTGGCTCAGGGCGACCGCGACAGCGTTAAAGCGGTCGTTCCCGAATTGGCCAAGATGGCCAAAGACCGCGCCAGCGTGCAACGCAGAAAGGCGCTGATGATGCTGGGTCGGCTTGGCTTGCCCATCGCCACCGAAGCTTTGCCAACGGTTATCGAACTGCTAGACCATGAAGACGGCAAAACACGCTGGCAGGCATTTTTGGCCCTGATGCAACTTGATCCCGCCGCCGCACGTCTGCGCGTGCCGCCTACCCTACAGGGAGCGGTGGACGCAGCCTCCGGCAAAGCCAAGCGGACTGATTTGCCGGCCGTCAAAGTGTGGACGCGGAGTTTGTGGCAAGATTGCCCTGTCGTGCTGGTGCCCGCGACCGACGAAACCATGGGCGTGGACACTTCGGGAGTCTTCCGGACACCTACCGATCTGGACGCTCAAGCGGAAAATGAGCGTATCGACAAGATGCTTGACGTGCTGACCAATATGCAATCGCTAACCAAGGCGGCCGGACCCCTCGGCAAGGAAGCGGTGCCCTTTTTGCTGTCGGTTTGGGAAAGCACGGCCCGCAATCCGATCACGCGCGCCCGCCACGGCAACAGGGCCCTGGCCTTGTTGGGGCGCGAAGGCGCCCAGGCCGCGGCGGCCATGCCGCATCTAATTCAGGCGCTGCACTACTACGACCAAGACGAGGCCAGCAGGGAAGAAATGTTCAGGACGCTGGCCAAGATTGGTGACCCCGCTTTGCCCTTTTTGTCAAAGGCTCTTGACGATCCGCAGCAACGCGAGTTGCACCTGAAAATCCTTGCCGCGCTGCAATCGTTTGGGCCCAAGGCCCGGCCCGTGGTGCCATCCCTGCTCAGGGCTTTGATGTCCAGCAATGACGACATTTGCGCCAAGGCAGCCGAGACCTTCGGCTGCCTTCGCGGCGGCGGTGCCCAAGAGGCCGTCCCTGAATTGCGCAAGCTGCTGAAGTGGGCTGACCAAAAACAAGGATTGCCGATTGTGGGCGCCAGCACCACGGCCTTGATGGCCATTGGCGGGCCGTTAACCGCGGCGGCAGACTTGTTTCCCGGCCGAACCTTGAAATCGCACCGCCATGTCGTGGACGCCCTGCGCTACATCGGTCCCGAGGCCAAGGACGCCGTGCCCGATTTGATCGCGCTCTTCCCGGGTGACAACCAGGAGCTGCGTCTGGTGTCGGTGCGGGCCGTCGCCGGCATTGGCAAGGAGGCAGTTCCGCTGCTCAGCCAGTCCCTGGCCGACCCACGCGAAATCGTCCGCCTGAGCGCTGTGCAAGCCTTGTCAAGAATGTCGCTCGAAGATTCGCTATCAGCCGTGCCCACCGTGCAAGCGCTGGCAAACACGGAGTCTTCCAACGCTGTTAAAGAGGCGATCCAGGCGTTTCTGAAAGCACATCAAACCATTTGAAACGCCTTACGCGAGACTTCAAGTAACGTGGGTTGTGTTATGTAGGACGGCCTTCCCAGGCCGTCCTACATGAATCTGTTTGGCGTCACTCCCCAAAAGGGCGTGAAGTATCTGAACAGCCGCGGTCTATTCACATCCTTTCAAGTCCTCAATGCCGAACCTGCTGCAAGAGTTTCACGTCAAGCTCCTTAAGTCGAGTTAGCCCCGCAAAATGCGCGCTATCTCGCATGATACGCATACGTATCAAACGCAACGTCAAGCGATTACTGGAAATGCGTTGACGAGCAAGTAGGTGCTGTTATTATCTAGCTGGAAGGTGATGAAACATTCGGCGGCAAGTTGATGGACCCATTTACAATCACATGCGCACGTCGTGGTGCGACGCTGGAATTCTTTGACCGCGAACCGGATGATGTTTCGCGCCCGATCGATTATTTCTCTGTCAGGGTAAGGGACATCAATTTGACTGCCTCCGCAAGGGTTTATCACTACGGCCCAACACTTGTTTGCCTGTTTGATGAAATTGCCGCTGAGTGGCGCGGCTGGGATGAATCAAAGATGTGGGAGTCGCTCGAAGGCGAACTCAAATTGCGCTGTGGCAATGATCGCCGCGGCCACATTACCATACAGGCTCAGTTCCGGTCTGGTCATTACGACCATGATTGGTTCGTTCAGTCGGCCGTAATTGTAGAGGCAGGGCAATTAGATGACATTGCCCGACGTGCTCGAAAGTTCTTTGGCGCCGGTGCCTAAGCCGCCGAACAAAACACTGTAGACCGACCGCGGCCCATGGTATCTACCCGAGTCATTCAGCTCAGCGGGGGCCGCGGCGGCTGAGCTTTTGTGTTCAGCGGATGGAGAACCGAAGGAGACGTGAGAATGGCCGATCAGAATGTTCCCCCATTAGCCAAGCCGGTCGTGAACTTCCCTGGACAGCCCTGGTTTGGCTTCCTCGGCGCGGCAATGCTCCTCGCCGGTTGCGTGTGTGCGTTTCTGAGCGGGCGGGACTTCTTTCAGGACAAGCTCGCGCTCCTCACCGCGGCAGCAGTTTTCATCCCGCTGGGGAGCTTGGGGTGCGCGGTGGCCTACACCGCCCAGGTAAAGGCGGCCCTTATTCAGCGGATCGAGGAACTCGAGCGGCGATTACGGGACAAAGAGAATGGAAAAGGGTCAGCGTAAATCTCAATGCCGAATAAAAAGCTGCAGAATGACCGGGCCCTAGCACTTTGCCGGGAAAAGCAAACAAGCCAAAACCACTTCGCTACTTCTTCGTAATCTGATCGACTTGCTTCTTCAACTTGCGATGCGCTCCGGACCGCCCCCGTGCCAGCTGCGTGGCTTCGCCAAGGGTCAAGCCAGGATCGGGAAATGGCAGCCGCGCGACTGCCTGGGCAAACTTGCCCACCAAATGATAAGTGCCGTCTCGAAGTTCAACATCGATATTGGCGACCTTGAGCGCTTCCAGATCGCGGTAAAACCCACGAATCGCCAGGCTCAACGCGTCAGCCAGAGCGTCCCGGCCGCGCGGCTTGCGAGCCAGCAAGCACAGCAGCCGATAAAGGCGGGCCGCACGCTCGGCGGTCACGGGGGCCGCGGCGGCGGGTTTCGAGGTTTTCTTTTTGCTGGCCATATCCATACAGGGCCTAAAGACCTGGTTTGCCGAATTGAGGCATGGTAAGCCTATCGCGACTAGAAATCAAGAAGCTGCATCAACTCACTGCTTCGACACCGCGGCATGGACGCCAGCGGGCGGGGTTGCCATCTTGCTCTCTCGGGCCCGAGCGCGATCTGCCATGCCTGCCACTGTCTCCAAATCCGGCCTGGCGCTGTCCAGCACCGGCTTGGGATAAACGCCAAGCAACAAGCACAACACCGCGAGGGGAGCGATCATTACCCATTCGCGCGGTTGCAAATCCATGATGGGCGGGCCGTGATGTTCCGGCTCCTTGACCTGCCCAAACAGCAGCCGCCGCAGCATCGTCATCAAATACCACGCGCCGAGAATCATGCCGCTGGCCGCCACCACGGTCAGCAGCGGGCCATGTCCAGCCTTGTCAACTTCCTGTTCCATGATGCCCATCAAACAAAGCGCCTCGCCGACGAACCCATTCAGGCCCGGCAATCCAACGCTGGATAAAGCAATGAACACCAAGAAAAACCCAAAATAAGGCAAGCGTTTCGCCATGCCGCTGTAATCCGAAAGCTTGCGCGTGTGGTAGCGCTCGTAGATGACTCCAATGAGAAGAAACAACGCTCCAGTCGAGAGGCCGTGGTTGATCATTTGCATCAAGCTGCCCGCCAAACCCGCTGCGGTCAGGCTAAACATGCCGATCATGCACAAACCGAGGTGACTGACGGAACTGTAGGCAACCAGACGCTTGACATCGTTTTGACTGAATGCACACAGTGCCCCGTAGACGATGCCAATGGCCGCCAGACAGGTAACGACCGGCAACCCGAACAACAAGCTCGCATCCGGGGCCAGCGGAATGCACAGCCGCAAAAACCCATAAGCCCCAATCTTCAGCAGGACGCCAGCCAGGTCTACGCTGCCGGCCGTGGGCGCCTCGACGTGGGCCAACGGCAACCACGTGTGCAGCGGCACCAACGGCACCTTGACTGCGAAACCGGCCATCATCAGCGCGAACACCATGTATTGGATGTTGCGCCAATAATCGACATCCGCCGGCCGCTGCAATGTCAATTGTGCTTGCACAATGTCAACAAGCTGGGGAATGGAAAACGTCAAAACGCCCGTGGTCTTGTGGCAAGCGATGACCACCGCCATGACGCCCAGGAGCGTCAACACACTGCCGGCCAGCGTGAACACAAAAAATTTGCGGGCCGCATGACGCCGCTCGGGGCCGCCCCAGATGCCGATCAGAAAAAACAGCGGAATCAGCGACAACTCGAAAAAGATATAGAACAGGACAATATCAAACGCCAGAAAGACGCCGAACATGCAGGTTTGCAGGGCCAACAGCCAGGCGTAGAACTCGTTGACGCGCTCGGTGACGTGCGTCCACGACACCAGCACGCAGGGCAGGATGAGCACCGCCGTCAGCACCACCAGCCAGATGTTGAGACCATCGACACCAATGAAGAAATGGACAGCCCCGCTGCCGAGCGGCAGTAGTTCCCAGGAGGCAACGAACTCGGGCGCAAACGCCGCCGGCCGTCGGTCAAGAGCCATGAAGCCAGCCGCCAGCGCCCCAGCGCACCCGAGGCAAACAATCGCCACCCCAACGCTGACGGCCCGGACCGCTTCGCCACGCCGTGGCCCCAATGCCGCGACCACGATGGCGCCGACCAAAGGCAACGCAATCAAACTCAATTCCAACAGTTGTTCCAGCGCCACGCGGGGCCACTCCTTTGGTGCATTCAGAAGCGTTGCTAATTGATCTATCACCGCAGCGGCCAGGTTTCCAGGGGGAGCACCTTCCAGTCGTGGGCTTGTCAAGCTTGCGCCGACGATTTAGAATGCTCGCAGCCTGATGCATGGCGCGTCCCCGTAGCTCAATTGGATAGAGCGTCGGCCTCCGAAGCCGAAGGTTACAGGTTCGACCCCTGTCGGGGATAATGACACAACCACTTGGCTGAACGCGAGATAAGCGTACCTGTCTGCGTTGGACAGTGCAGCTCAAAACCCGTATTTGCGCGGAACAGTTCCGCGCGGAAGGGAAAGCTGCAATGTCCGACCGCATCCCCACTTACCGCAAAAAGCGAACAAAAACCGGCATTTATGCCATTGTCACCTTGCCGGACGGCCTGGGAGGCCGGCGCGACGTGCTTTTGGGCAAAT
>DASRAT010001082.1:0-3859 GCA_035638015.1 Gemmataceae bacterium
GTGAGGATTTCGTGCTCAAAGCGTTTGAGTTCGCCCATGCCGCCGATCCAAACGTGGAGCTCTACTAGAACGACTACGGCATCGAAGTCGGCGCCAAACGCGATCGCGCCCTGCGTCTGATTCGCCAGATCAAAAAAGCTAACCTCCGGATCGACGGCGTCGGGATTCAGGGACATTGGCGGCTCGGTGCCTCCAACCTGCGCGACATCGAGCAGGGAATCAAGGCCTTCATCGATGAAGGCGTGAATGTGATGATTACCGAAATGGACATCGATGTGCTGCCCCGTAATGGCCAGGGGGCGGACATCAACGCCACCGAGCGGCAAGGGGCGGACCCCTATCGCACAGGTCTTCCGTTCGATGTGCAGTGGACGCTGGCGGACATCTATGGCGCATTATTCACGATGTTTATGCGTTACCCCCGGATCACCCGAGTGACGCTGTGGGGCGTCAGCGATGGCGATTCATGGCTGAACAATTTCCCGGTCCGAGGGCGAACCAATCATCCGCTTCTGTTTGACCGCCAGCTGCAGCCAAAGCCGGCCTTCTGGGCGGTGCGCAACGCTATGCAGGTTGGGAGGTAATTGTCTACTTCGCATAGACCCCGAAAAAGTTGAGGCTTGCCGTAAGAACTCTTACGGCAGGCCTTTTGTTTTCGAATACGCTCGCACTGCTCTTCGCGCTCAGATCACTTCTTGGTTTCGGGCTGGAACAGCATCTGCGTGAAATAATAGAGGCTGCGTTTCCAGCTGGTGAAATCGTGTGCCGATTCGGGGGAAACATAGGAGACGGCGTTGATGCCTTCCTTGGTCAGAGCGTCGGCGGCCTGTTTAATGCCTTCCGGGCCATTGGGAGCCGTGCCGCCGCCCTTGGGAGCGGAACTTTCCTTGCTGCCGAAACTCATGAAAACGACTTTTACTTGCTTCTTGAAGGCATCTTTATCTTTGATGTTTTGCGGCATGATATTGCCGCCGCTGAAAACTCCGATGTAGGCGAACTTGTCGATATTCGCCACGCTGATCGTTCGGGTTTGCATGCCGCCCATGGACAGGCCGGCCAAAGCGCGGTGATTGGCGTCAGTGTACGTGGAATAGTGCGATTCGACATAGGGCATGATGTCCTTCAGCAGATCGTTGGTGAAGTTTTCTCCCCAGCCGGGACCGCCAATTCCACCTTTGCCGCCTTTCTGCGGGTCGCCTGCGCCCTTCTTGGCGTCGCCTTTGCCATCGCCAGGAGCCAGCGCATTGCCGTTGGGAAGGACAAGGATCATGGGCACGATCTTTTTGTCGGCAATCAAATTATCGAGAATCACGGTCGCCACTCCCTGCTTGCTCCACTCCTTCTTCTCATTGCCGCCGGCGCCGTGAAGCAGATAGAGCACGGGATATTTCTTGTCCTTGGAATAGCCGGGAGGAGTGTAGACCTCCATCCAGCGCTTGACCCCGACAGATTTGGAATCATAGTCCACCTTTTCAAGCTTGCCCTTTTCAATGCCGGAGCGGGTTTTGTCGAATCCTTGCGGCGGCACGGGGCTTTGCTTTAACCCCAGATCCTGGGACTGCAAGTGGGATGTTGAGATCAGCAAGATGCTCAACACAAACAGCCAACCAATGCGGTGCTTTGCCATGATGACGACCTCCAGTTGGGATGGACGAGGGCGAAGTCCGGAATATGCTTGAGAAAGTTAGTGCGTATACATAATATGCAGCGATGAAATGATCGGCAGCCACAAACTTTCCCGCTGGCCGCCGCATTGGTTTCGTGATTGGTCTTCGGCTTTCACAAAGGAGATCCACCGTGAGCAAGCACTTCAAATTCCTGGGACTGGCCGCGCTTGGCGCCGCTGTCTTGTTGGCATTTATAGCTGACACCCAAGGCCAGGACAAAGGCGCACCCAAAAAGGATGCGCCTGACCAGCCACCTCAGAAAAAAGGCATCAAGGGGCCCAAAGGCGGCAAGGGCGTCAAATCTCCCGAAGTAAGCGCGGACGGCACCGTGACATTTCGGCTGCCGTTGCCAAACCTCCAGAAAGTCGAACTGGACGGCGACTTCAAGGAGCGAGGCACCAAGGGCACCATCCCGATGACCAAAGATGCAAATGGCTGGACCGCCACGGTGAAGGTGCCGCCAGGTTCTTACCAGTATTGGTTCATTGCCGACGGCTTCACCATGCCCGATCCGTCGAACACGCATGTGCGGCCCGCGTCCGGTGTATTCAAGAGCCAGTTCGAGGTGCCGGGCGCCGACATCGCCTGGATGGCCGTTCGCGACGTGCCCCACGGAACGCTTCATGAGCACACCTACTTCAACAAGGACAACGCGACTTACCGCCGCGTCGTCGTCTACACTCCGCCCGGCTATGAAACCAGTCCAACGAAGACTTATCCCGTCCTTTATCTCCTTCACGGCGCCAACGACTTCGAGCGCGGCTGGACCCAGGCAGGCCGGGCCAACTGGATCATGGACAACTTGATCGCCGACGGCAAGGCCGTGCCGATGATCGTGGTCATGCCGTTCGGTCATGCCACCAGCGGCTCGGCCGGCAAGGCGCCGGAAGTGCAGTCCATTCAGTCCGCCAAGGGCGTCAAGGGCGGCGGCTGGACCATGGAGAAGGACGTGCTCAACAACGTAATCCCGCTGGTCGAAAAGGAATTCCGGGCGATGAAGGACAAGGAACACCGCGCCATCATCGGCTACTCGATGGGCGGCGGCCATTCCACCAGCATCGGCCTCAATCATCCGGAACTGTTCACCTACGTCGGCGGCATGAGCGGCTACACCGGTGAAGGCGGACTGGGCAAGCTCCTGGCCGATCCCGCCAAGGCCAACAAAGATTACAAGCTCATCTACCTCGCCTGCGGCACTGACGATGGCGCCATCAACGGCGGCCGCACGCTGGATAAAGTGCTGACCGCGAAGGGCATCAAACACCAGTGGACTGAATCGCCCGGGTATCGGCATGATTACCAGTGCTGGCGCATTTACTTGAAGGATTTTGCGGTGCAGCTGTTTAAGGACTAAGGTTTTTGGCCAGTGGCAGGCCCTGGAAGAGTGTCGTGTAACCGACTTTATACGCGCCCTTTCAGGGCAAGCCAGCCTTGACTCGGCCAAGCATGCATTTGGCGTCGGTAGAGACCGGTATTCACAATTTGTGTCCCCGACACAGATGGACAGTTTTTGACGCTGCTTGGTAAAATTCAATGTTAAGTGCTCACAACAAGCCCAGACTTGGTGAAGGACAGCACATGACCCAAATTCAGATTGATTGTCCAGAGGACCTGGTGGCAAACGAGAGCCTCGCCCATATGACGAAACTGGCTCAGCAAGCGTTTCTGGTGCGGCTTTACCAATTGGGTCACGTATCGTCTGGAAAAGCGGCGGAAATCTTGCACATTTCTCGACGTAATTTTTTGGACATGCTAGGCGCCTACGGCGTGTCGATCTTTGATGAGAATGCTGACATCGAAGCCGAGGCACGCTGTGGCCGCTAACCAGGCGCCTGTGGTTTCAAACACGACACCGCTCATCAATTTGGTAGGCGTTGGCCTACTGGATTTATTGCCGGGGCTTTATGGCGCTGTTACCATCGCTGATGCCGTACGCGACGAATACACCGTTGGAAAGTCCAAAACCGATCCTGACTTGAATTTGCTGCCGTGGCTGCAAATTGTAACATCGGTGACCATTCATGCTTCGCTTCCGTCTGCACTTGGTGCGGGAGAAGCCGCAACGCTATCTCTCGCACTCGCTGTGAATGCACGGGCAGTGCTCTTGGACGAAACATACGGTCGCCGCGTCGCTCGCAAACTTGGCTTGCCGGTCGTTGGAACACTTGGGGTTCTCTTGGCAGCCAAACAAG
>DASRAT010001083.1:0-3202 GCA_035638015.1 Gemmataceae bacterium
CCGTTACGCTCCGCTCGTGAAACAGCGCGGCGGCACGGTGATCGTGGAAGTGCATCCGCCGCTAATGAAGCTATTTGCCGGCCTGCCGGGAATTGACCGACTGGTGCCCGCCGGTTCGCCGTTGCCGTTGTTTCACGTTCAGACGCCGCTATTGAGCGTGCCGTATATCCTTGGGACTACGCTTGATAATGTGCCAGCGGAGGTTCCCTATTTGCGAGCTGATTCCACACTGGTAGCGCATTGGCGGCAGCAGCTCGAGCCAATCAAAGGCTTCAAAGTTGGCATAACCTGGCAGGGCAATCCCGATTGTCCCGGCGACCGCCAGCGCTCCGTCCCGCTGACGCATTTCGTGGCCTTGGCCCAGGTGGAGGGGGTTCAACTCATCAGCCTGCAAAAGGGCGCGGGTTTGAAGCAATTGCAAGCTTTGGCGGGCAGGTTTCCGGTGCATGATTTCGGCAGCCGTTTGGACGAAACCTCCGGCGCGTTCATGGACACCGCGGCGGTGATGATGAACCTTGATCTGGTGATTTCGTCGGACACGTCCGTGCCGCACCTGGCGGGGGCGCTGGGCGTGCCGGTGTGGATGGCGTTGACGTTGTTGCCCAATTGCCGTTGGTTGCTGGAACGCACCGATTGCCCGTGGTATCCGACGATGCGGCTATTTCGCCAAAAGCGATTGGGCGATTGGGATGATGTGTTCAACCGCATCGCGACAGAATTAGAAAAACAATGTGGGACGGCCTTCCCGGGCCGTCCTTGACCAAGGACGGCCCGGGAAGGCCGTCCCACATTCACAGGAAAATTGATCGTGCCTACCGTCGCGGAATTGTTTGACGAAGCCTGGCGGCGCCACCAAGCCAACGACTTTCCGCGCGCCCAGCAACTTTACCAACAGGTGCTACAGGCAGATCCTTGCCACGCCGATGCCTGGTGCTTTCTGGGAGCAGTCCGTCAGGCCCAGGGCCAACTGGAGGAAGCGGAAAAGAACTTTCAGCGGGCATTGCACCTAATCCCCACCTACACCGTGGCCCGCAATTGTCTGGGCGTCGTCCTTGCCGAGCAGGGCAAGCTCGACGCCGCCGTCGCCTGTTTGCAAGAGCTTCTTCGCCTTGATCCTTCCGACCCCGAGGCCCACAACAACTTGGGCCTGATGTTTGCCAGACAAAACCGTCTCGACAACGCCATTGCCAGTTATGAGCGTGCGTTGCAGATCAGGCCCGATTTTGCTGGCGCGCGGGCCAACTTGGACGACGCCCGGCGCAAGAAAAACGCTCAGGGTTTCGGGCCGGCCGTCGCATCAGCCAATTATCAAAGCGTGCCTGACAGGGTCCGCGATGCCAATCTGCGCGGCATCGTTGCCGCCCAACAGGGACGCCTGGATGAGGCACGCGGTTGTTTCGAGCAAGCGCTCCAGCTCATGCCTACCGATGCCGACGCCTACAGCAACCTGGGCAATATTTTCGACATCCAGGGCAATTTTGACGAAGCCATGGACCGTTACCAGCAGGCACTGCGCCACAATCCCGCCCATGTGGAGGCCATTTACAACCTTGGCGTCATCCTGGCCAAGAAAAATCGTGACGACGAAGCTGGAGATCATTACCGGCAAGCTTTGCGGCTCAAGCCCGATCACGTCGATGCCCATTACAACTTGGCGATTGGCCTCGCCAAACACGGCCATTTCGACGAAGCCAAAGTCCATTACGACCAGGCGCTGCGTTACAAGCCCGATTATGCCGAAGCGCACTGGAACCGTGCGGTGCTGGTGCTGCTTCAAGGGGATTTCGTGCATGGTTGGCCCGGCTATGAGTGGCGTTGGATGCAAGCCGGTGTCAAACCGCGTTTGTTTTCGCAACCCCTGTGGGACGGCTCGGATTTGCGTGGCAAGACCATTCTGCTCCACGCCGAACAAGGCTTTGGCGACACGATTCAGTTTGTTCGTTATGCTCCGCTGGTGAAAGCACGCGGCGGCCGTGTTATCGTCGAGTGCCAACCACGGCTGACCCGGCTCTTGGCCAGCGCGGCGGGCATCGACCAACTGGTTCCGCTTGGTCCGCCCTTGCCAAAGTTTAACGTGCAAGCACCGTTGCTCAGTTTGCCAGGCATATTCCAAACCACGCTGGCCACTATTCCCGCGGATGTTCCTTATCTTCAAGCCGATGCCGGTTTGGTGGAGCATTGGGCCAAAAAACTCTCCTCTGTCCAGGGCTTCAAGGTCGGCATTGCCTGGCAAGGCAGTCCGACGTTTCGCGACGACGGCCAACGTTCTTTGCCGCTGGCAAAGTTTGAGCGACTCGCCCAAATCGACGGCGTGCGGCTTATCAGTTTGCAAAAAGGACCGGGTGCTGAGCACCTGACGACTGTGGCGGACAAATTTCCCGTTGTTGACCTCGGCCCAGACTTTGACGAGGCCCACGGCGGTTTTATGGACACCGCGGCGGTGATGAAGAATCTCGACCTTGTCATCTCCTCCGACACGGCGGTTCCGCATCTTGCCGGCTCATTGGGCGTTCCGGTTTGGATTGGCATGCAGTATGTGCCGGATTGGCGCTGGTTGTTGAAGCGCGAAGACAGCCCGTGGTATCCAACAATGCGGCTGTTTCGCCAAACCCGCTATGGGCAATGGGATGATGTATTTGAACGCCTCGCGGAGGCGCTGCGACGCCTTCGCTAAACTGCTCGCTGTTCACTCTCTGGTAAGGTGCTTATGGATAACATCCAGCAATTGTTCCAGATGGCCTGCCGCCATCATCAAGCAGGCGCCTTCGCGCAAGCCGAGCAAATTTACCGGCAAATCCTGCAAGTTGATGCCACTCACGTCGATGCCTGGTGTTTTCTGGCGGCGGCCTATCAGGCGCAGGGCCGCTTCGCCGAGGCGGAAACGCATTTCCAACGCGCGGTTCTGATCTTGCCCAGTCACGCCAGCGGTTTGGGCTGCCTGGGAGTTGTTCAGGCTCAACAGGGCAAGCTGGCCGAGGCGATCACCACCTTTCAACAAGCTTTGCGCTACGATCCCAACAATGAGGAAATCCACAACAACCTGGGCGTCGCACTGGCCCGCCAGGGCCAATATGCCGAGGCTGCTGAAAGCTGTCGCCAGGCGCTGCGGAGCCGGCCGAATTATGCCGAGGCCCATCACAATCTCGCGCTGGCGCTGAAACAGCAGGGCCAGAGGGAAACGGCAATATTCCATTTTCGCGAG
>DASRAT010001084.1:0-3234 GCA_035638015.1 Gemmataceae bacterium
GACGCGCATGGTGGCGATGACACATGCCAGCAACGTTCTCGGCACGGTTCAGCCCATCGCGGAGATCGGCAAAATCGTCCGCGAGCGTGGTTTGCTATTCCTGGTTGATGCGGCCCAAACTGCCGGTGTGTTGCCGATTGACGTGCAAGCGCTCAACATTGACTTGCTCGCTTTTCCTGGCCACAAATCGCTTTTGGGACCGACCGGCACCGGGGCGCTGTACGTGGGTCCGCGGGCGAAGGTGGGAGTTTGGCGCGAAGGCGGCACTGGCGGCGACTCCTCCAGCGAGACGCAGCCGCGCGAGTTTCCTTATTTCCTGGAAGGCGGCACGCCGAACGTGCTGGGTGTCGCGGGATTGGCGGCGGGCATCAAGTATGTGCAAGAACGCGGCATGGCCGCGATCCATGCTCATGAAATGATGCTGTGCGAGCGACTGTAGAAGAAACTGGATGAGATTGGCGGATATGAAGTGTTTGGCCATCGCGATCATGATCACCGAGTCGGCACGCTGAGTTTTCGCTCGGCAGGGCTGGCCGCAACGGAGATCGGCGGCATCCTTGATCAGGCGTTTCAGATCGCGATTCGGCCGGGATTGCACTGTGCGCCTTACATTCATCGGGCCATCGGCACATTTCCGGACGGGACGGTGCGGGTCAGTCCTGGGCCGTTTAACACCGAGGCAGAGATTGATCAACTCGCTGGAGCACTCGCGGAGATTGTGCTATAGTAGGAGTCGTTACCAGGGGAAAATCGCCATGAATTCCAACGGCAAAGCTAACGGCTGGTTTGATGGTAATCTTTACATCGTCAACCGCAACAAGTTCCCGTTGGGGGAATTGCAGAAGTACGCTGGCCAGTATGTCGCTTTTTCCACACAGGGAACCCAGATATTGGCAAGTCACAATGACCCGCTCGAGCTAGCTGCGTTGCTTGATAAAGCTGGCTATCAGAGCACAGATTGGGTTTGCGAGCAGATTTGGGCCGATGAGGTGGGTTTGAAGTGAGCCTTCACTTCCGTTACACACTGGTAGGCTCCCCGCATTCCGTTGTCCCGCTTGGTGGCCGATTTGTGCGTCCCCGTCCATTTATCCCAGTGAGCTTGCTTGGGCCCGCTGGAACCTTGCTGACAAATGGATTGTTGGACATCGGCGCTGATGACACTGTGTTTCCTGAAGCGGTTGCAGTCCGAATTGGCGTGGATCTCACCAATGCCCCATCCGGAGTCGGTGAAGGCGTGGGCTTGAATTCACTGCCATTGCGTTATGCCGAGGTTACGCTGCGAATCGCGGATAATCAGGAGCAACGTGAGTGGCGGGGATGGGTTGCTTTTACACCGGCTCCCCTAAGGCGGCCGCTCCTCGGCTTCGCCGGTTTCCTCCAATTCTTCACCGCCACATTCCACGGCGACCGCGAAGAGGTCGATCTAACCGTCAATAGCCTGTATCCCGGCAATTGATGCCAACGCGGCTTTCACTCCGCCTTGGTCGTCACGATCTCCAAAATCTTCTGCTCGCGGGTATGCAGCCAATTGCCCTGCCAACCCAATACCAAGCGATACAAGAAAAATACCGCTGCACATTCCACCAAGGAAAACACGAGCCAGATGGGCACGCCTTGCATCCCGGCGTATTCCTGCAACAAATACTCCACGCCCAATAATGCCATCGCCGGCGCGGCCGCTAGGGGCAACAGGGAAAAGAACAGCATTTGCAGCATAATCGGTATCAGCTTGGGCTGGGCCGGCTTGAGCGAACCCGCGGCAATCGGCATGGGTGCAATGATCGACAGACAATTCGCCATCAAACAAAACAGCAAGTAGATCGCCAGCAGTTGCGGCCAAACACCGAGGAAGTGGTCCCAGCGCATGGGATAGGCCACGCTCAAAACGGTAGTCACCAGGGCGGCCGGCACGAGCGCCAGCGGAGCGAAAGCCACGTTCTTGCCCAACAAAATGTCAGCTCGCTTGGCCGAGCATAAGACGAAGACGCGAAAACCGGCGCGGTCGAAGCCGAATTGATTGCCCAGGCACTGCATCATGCCCAGCAGAACCACACCCATGCCCGCCAGCACCATCAGTGGCCTTGCACCCACAGGTGGGTCGACGCCCCTTGCTATGAACATCGAGCCAAAGACCAGGGCCAGGATGATGGGCGTCAGCAACATCATTTTGGCTTCCGGAGCGCGCGTCAGCGAACGAAATGCGCTGACAGCGATGGCCGATGCGTGCTCAGAGATCAAGGGAAGCCGTTTCTCAAGAAACCTGGCCGTCGTGGCCCCGGCTTGGAAGGCCGGCCTGGGTTTGACGGCTGCTTGCTCGGCGGCAGTTTGGGTATGACCTTTGGTAAAGTGCCCCGTGTATAGCCTGACTGTTGTGGCATACGACCGCCGCAGGCTTAACCCGGCGAGCGTTACCATTCCCAAAGTGCACAATAGCGCCGGCACAACATTGCCATCGGCCGCTTGCCAGGCGCCCAAAGGCAGCCAGCCAATCGGCAGGGCCGTGTTCACGTACCAACTGTAATGCTCGATCTCCCCGAGCACCTTCATTTCCATTTCATTGCTGCTTGATTCGCGGTCGCGGTTCCATTGTTCCACGCGCTTGCTGTATTCGGTGTCGGTCTCTTGTGCCATTCGCGGCGGCGCCGACATCCTGGCTTCGCGCGGAATGAGAAAATTCACCATATTGGGCAGCTGGGCCAGCAGCACAAAGACCATGGTCACGATCACGATGATCGTCCGCCGACGGCGTTTGTTGACCATCAGCGACGCCAGCCAACCCTGGAACTGGTAGGTCAGCGCCGTGACCATGAAGATGAACGCCGCCATCAAGGGCAACAGCAGCAGCATCACCAGCCCCTTGGAGAGCACCAGCCCAAGGGCAAAACCCAGCATCGCGGGACCAAACAGGAGCAGATTGAAGCTCGCGAGTGAGCTGAGATAGTTGACCAGGAAGACGCCCTTGAGCGAGACGGGCAAGTGCAAAAACTTTTCCAGCGACAACACCTCGGAGCGTTGCAATTCGGCGATCAACCCCGTTGCCCAACCGAAGAAAAACGCGATCACCAGGCCGTCCCAGGCCAGCAACACAAACACAGGTTCCACCGTGGGAAACACCAGCCACCCAAGCAAGAAGAGGCCGGCGAAGAGTAGCAGTGGAAGCAGCACCGCGAAAGGCGCCAGGATTGCCAGGATAACCATGCTGGCGATGCCGGCGCGCTTGAGCTGGTTGAGGCG
>DASRAT010001085.1:0-8409 GCA_035638015.1 Gemmataceae bacterium
TCAATCACCTGGCAATGGTGATGAAAACCTCGCTCGACGGCTCGCCGACGGGTTTGCCGCGAGTCGTTCGTTTCTTCCTCGCGTTGTTTTTCAAAAAAAGGTTCCTCAACAAACCGATGCCGCCGGGTTTCAACGGACCGAAGGAATTCATGCCGCCGCCAACCAGCACCGAGGAGGGCCTGAAGTTCTTCCGCGAAACGGCCCACCGGTTTCAAACGGAGACCCAGCGGCACCCCAGCGCTTTCCTGGGCAAGCTCACCAATGAGGAGTGGACCAAGCTCCATTGCCGGCATGCGGAGCTGCATTTGAGTTTCCTGGTGCCGGTTTGATCCGCTTCGTGGTTTGCCGAATTTCTTTGATGACAGCCGCACTGCAATATGGTAAAAATGCGCCAACACTACCCACCCTAGGTTTTGCCAAGCCATTGTCCCCGCCTGGAGTTGGCCCATGCGTTTCCGCATTGTCCTTGCCCTGTGCTGCCTCGGCCTGCCCGTGTTTGTGCTCAACAGCGCCCTGCCCCGTGAGCCGCAGCAACCTCCGCCCGGCAAGCAAATCGCCAAGGACGCCGGTACTGTTGACTTCGCCAAGGACGTTGTCCCGCTCATCGAAAAGTATTGCTCCAGCTGCCACTCCGGCCCCAAATCCAAGGCGAACCTCGATCTCAGCAAATTCAAAACCTTCGAAGATGCCAATAAGAACAAACAGGTCTGGGGCAAAGTCGCCCATAACCTCCGCGTCGGTGAAATGCCGCCTGCGGGCAAACCGCGTCCGCCCCTGGAACAGATCGAGCAGATAACGCGCTGGATGGACGACACCATCCTGGCCGTCGATTGCACCAAGCAGCGCGACCCCGGCCGCGTCACCATCCGCCGGCTCAATCGCAACGAGTACAACAACACCATTCGCGATCTCGTTGGCGTTAACTTCAAGCCCGCCGAGGATTTCCCCGTCGACGACTCGGGTTACGGTTTCGACAACATCGGCGACGTGCTGAGCATGTCGCCGCTGCTCATGGAAAAATACCTGGCCGCTTCCGAGAAGATCGTCGATGGCGTTTTCAAGTCAGCCGATTTGAAAAAGAGGATCATCACTGGCAAGGTTCCCGCGCCCAAGGCCACCGCCAAGGAAAAAGAAGCGGCCTTCAAGGCGATCATGAAACCATTCATGGAACGTGCCTATCGGAGGCCCGTCCTCCAAGACGAGATCGACCGCACCGTGCGTTTTCTGACCCTGGCCGAAAAGAGCGGCGAGAATTTCGAGAAGGGCGTACAACTGGGAGTCCAGGCGACTTTGTGCTCCCCGTATTTCCTGTTCCGCTTTGAGAAGGATTTTAAGATCCAGGGCGCAAAAACGACCCAGCCGATCAGCCAGTATGAATTGGCCAGCCGCCTGTCATACTTCCTTTGGACCAGCATGCCGGACGAGGAGTTGTTCAAGCTGGCCGCCCAAAACAAGCTCAATGACAAGGCCACCCTCGAAGCCCAGGTCAAGCGCATGCTCAAGGATCCCAAGGGCCAGGCGTTAACCGAGCACTTTGCCGGCCAGTGGCTCCAGCTGAGGCTGGTTCATCAGCTGTCGCCCGATCCCAAACTGTTCCCCAATTTCGATCCCAAGCTGCGTGACGCCATGGTGAAGGAGACCGAGCTGTTCTTCGATCACATCGTCAAGGAAAACCGCAGCATCATGGAATTTCTGGACGCCGATTGGACTTTCGTCAATGAACGGCTGGCCAAGCATTATGGCATGACAGGCATCAAGGGCGATCAATTCCAGAAGGTGAAGTTGACGGGCAACCAGCGCATCGGTGTCTTAACGCATGCCAGCATTCTCAGCGTCTCCTCAAATCCGACGCGGACTTCGCTGGTGAAGCGTGGCAAATGGATTCTGGACAACATTCTCAACACGCCGCCGCCGCCGCCCGTGGCGGATGCGGGCGAATTGAGCGAGGATGAGAAAGACATTAGTGCCGCGCCGCTCCGCCAGCGCGTCGAGTTGCATCGTGCGAACCCAGTTTGCGCTTCCTGCCATCAGCGCATGGACCCGCTCGGCTTCGGCTTTGAGAATTACGACGCCATTGGCGCCTGGCGGACCAAGGACGGCAAGTTCGATATCGATGCTTCCGGCGAGCTGCCCAATGGGCAAAAGTTCAATGGCGCCAAGGAACTGATCATGGTTCTGAAAGCGCGGGACGCCGATTTCCGCCGCTGCCTGGTGGAAAAGCTATTGACCTATGGCCTCGGCCGTGGGATTGAATACTACGATAAGTGCGCCATGGACGAGATTTGCGCCGAAATGATTCGCAACGGCGATCGCTTTGAAACCCTGGTGCTGGCGATCGTCGCCAGTGACCCGTTCCAAATGAAACGGGGCCGTCCTTAACGAGTGCCACTGCTTGACAGACGCCGTGAGAGTTCTGCCCGAAAAGCCAACCCGAGCCTGGCGTCCGTCAAGCAGTGCCAGGTCTTGCCTGCCGAAACCAACCCCCGCCGCTCGTGTTTAATGTTGTTGGGTAATCATTTTTCGATTCTGATGAGGATCACATGGCTAATTTGCAGCTTTCCCGCCGTACCCTGCTCAAAGGTCTGGGTGTTACTGTAGCTTTGCCGATGCTCGATGCGATGCTTCCCAGGCTGGCCTTTGGCCAACAAGGCGCCGCGGCCCGCGCTTTCCCTCGCCGCATGGCCTTCTGCTACGTGCCCAATGGCGTCCATCAGGCTGCCTGGTTTCCCAGTGACGTTGGCCGTAACTTTGCTCTATCCAAGACGTTGCAACCGCTGACGCCATTTCGCGATGATTTGTTGGTCATGAGCGGCCTTACCTGCGATAAGGCTCGCGCCAATGGCGACGGCCCCGGCGACCACGCTCGCGCCATGGCATCCTTCCTCACTTGCCGCCAGGCCCGCAAGACCGACGGCGCCAATATCCGTTGCGGCGTTTCAGTCGATCAGCTGGCCGCTCAACGCGTTGGCAGCCTGACCCGCTTCCCGTCGCTGGAAATTGGCGCCGACGCGGGTCGTCAAGCCGGCGGTTGTGATTCCGGTTACAGCTGTGCGTATTCCAACAACCTGTCGTGGCGCTCGGAATCGACCCCACAACCCAAGGAGACCAACCCGCGGGCCATCTTCGATCGCTTTTTCGCCAGCAACAACGCCAACGATGCTCGCGCCAACCAAAACCGCCGGCAAGCTTACAACCAGAGCATCCTTGACTTCGTAATGGAAGATGCCAATCAGTTGAATAATCGCCTGGGCGCCAACGATCAGCGCCGCATGGATGAATACATGACTTCCTTGCGCGAGATTGAACGCCGCATCGGCGCGGCGGTGCCGCCTCCGACGATGGCTACCGCCCCCAGCATGTCTCGGCCTACTGGAATTCCCTCCGACTACCGCGTTCACCTGCGGCTTCTGGGCGATTTGCTCGCCCTTGCCTTCCAGGCCGACCTGACCCGGATCGCGACCTTCCCGCTGGCCAACGAAGGCTCCAACCGCAACTACCGCTTCATCGACGTGCCCGACGGCCATCACGACATTTCGCATCATCAAAACAATGCCGTGAAGATGGAAAAGATCGCCAAGATCAACCGCTTCCACATGGAGCAATTCGCCTACATGATCGGCAAATTGAAAGGTGTCTGCGAGGGCGAAGGCACGTTGCTCGACAACTGCATGGTCCTCTACGGCAGCGCCAACGGCGACGGCAATCGCCACAACCACGACGAACTGCCGATCCTCATGGTAGGCAAGGGCGGCGGCACTATCACCACGGGCCGCCATGTCCGCTATCCGCGCAATACGCCGCTGGCCAATCTCTACGTCCAGATGCTCGACCGCATGGGCGTGCAAGTAAGTTCATTCGGCGACAGCACGGGACGGTTGGCGAACCTGACTGCTTAGTAGTTGTCAGTTCGCAGTTGACAGTTGTCAGATAAAAACCAAACCCCAACAGCCACGGAGCTGTTGGGGTTTTTGCTTTGCTGCCAACTGCCAACTGCCAACTGCTAACTGACAACTCTCTCCCCATCCGTACAATCACCTACAAGGGAGGATAACACCTTGCGCGTGGCCCATTTCGACTGTTTCAGCGGCATCAGCGGCGACATGACCGTTGCGGCCTTGCTTGACGCCGGCGTGCCTTTCGAGCCGATCCGCGCCGGCATTGCGTCGCTTGGCTTGCCGGTGCAGCTGGAGGTCGAAAAGGTAGTCAAATGCGGTCTGGCGGCCACCTATTTTCATGTCGAAGCTCCCCTTGAGACCGAGCATCGGCATCTGCCCGAAATCGAAGCCATACTCCAGCGCGGTCAATTGAGCGTCCGGCAGCGCGACTTGGCCTTGGCTATCTTCCGCCGATTGGCTCACGCCGAAGCAGTTGTTCACGGAATTGCAGTCGACAAGGTCCATTTCCATGAGGTCGGCGCGCTGGACAGCATCGCCGACATTGTGGGGGCCGCCATCGGCTTGGATCTGCTGAATGTGGATCGCTTCACGAGTAGTCCGGTCGCGGTGGGCGGCGGCATGGTGAAATGCGCTCACGGCTTGATGCCGGTGCCGGCGCCGGCCACTGCCGAATTGCTCAAAGGCGTGCCACTGAGATCCTCACCTATTCAAGCGGAGTTAGCCACACCCACGGGCGCCGCTATTCTCTCAACCATCGTCAAGGAATGGGTCGAACAGCCCACCTTGACCATCGAGCGTATCGGCCACGGCGCCGGCAAACGCAACTTTCCCGAGCAGCCCAATCTGCTGCGTGTGTTTGTCGGCGCCTCGGCCGACCGTGAACCTGGCGGCCTTGAAAGCGATCAGATTGTTGTGCTGGAAACGAATCTCGACAATATCTCCGCCGAGGTTATCGGTTACTGCTTTGAATTGCTGTTTGCCGCCGGCGCACTGGACGTGTTTACCACGCCGATTCAAATGAAGAAAAACCGGCCCGGCGTGTTGCTGAGCGTACTGGCCCCAGTGAATAGCACGGCCGCGCTGGAAGAAATTGTTTTTCGCGAAACCGCAACGCTCGGCGTCCGCCGATATGTAACGCAGCGCCACAAGTTGTTCCGCCGTGAGTGCATTGTCCAGACGCCGTGGGGCCAGGTGCGCGGCAAACTCGCCTGGCGCGAAGGCGGTGCCCCCGCGTTCGCTCCCGAATACGATGATTGTGCCCGCCTCGCGCGTGCCAACAATGTCGCGCTGCGGGAAGTGTATCGTCAGGCTCGCAAGGCTCACGATGACTCGCACGTTTAGCCGCGACGCGGAGCGGAGCGCTCTGCGTGAAGTCGCGGCTAAGCATTATCAACGGAGGTTTCTCATGTCCGAAGGTCATCACGAAGAAGATCGACTGGAAGAAGCGCCGCAGGATGAACTCACACCCGCATCGGGTCCGCTGCAAATTGAATCGACGCCCGATGATCGCAACATGGCGTTTATCAGTCATCTGGTCGGCGGCTTTATCGGTTTTATTGTCCCGCTCATCATTTGGCTGATCAAGAAAGATCAATCCAAGTTCGTGGATGACCAGGGCAAGGAAGCGCTGAACTTCCAACTCACGATCCTGATCGGGCACGTTGTGCTTGTGCCGGTGATGTGCATCCCGGTTGCCGGCCTGATTGCCATTCCTTTGCACCTGGCCTTGCGAGTTTTCAGTGTTGTTTTCGGCATTATCGGCGGAATGGCGGCCCAGAAAGGCGAAGTTTACCGCTATCCCATCGCACTTCGCATGATTAAGTAAAAAAAAACGCAAACCCTCGTTCCCACGCTGCGCTTGGGAACGCACTGCCCAGGCGCTCCGCGTCGCAACCCCTACGTATCGCCCCAACGCACTCACCGGCCACCCATACCCATGCTCACCGCCAACGAAATCCGCCAGCAATTTCTCGACTTCTTCGTGCAAAAGCACGACCACACCTTCGTGCCGTCATCGCCAGTCGTGCCGCTGGACGATCCGACGCTGTTATTCGCCAACGCCGGCATGAACCAGTTCAAGGACGTCTTCCTGGGCACCGGCACCCGGCCCTACAACCGGGCCGTCAACACCCAAAAGTGCATCCGCGCCGGCGGCAAACACAACGACCTCGACGACGTCGGCAAAGACACCTATCACCACACCTTCTTCGAGATGCTCGGCAATTGGTCGTTCGGCAATTACTTCAAAAAAGAAGCGATCGCCTGGGCCTGGGAGCTGCTCACCGGCTTCTGGGGCATGGACAAATCTCGCCTGCACGCCACTGTTTTCGAGGGCGACAAGGAGATGGGCCTGGCCCCCGATGACGAGGCCGCGGAACTGTGGCGGACAAAGACCGACATCGACCCGACGCACATCCATAAGGGCAACAAAAAAGACAACTTCTGGGAGATGGGCGACACCGGTCCGTGCGGACCGTGCTCGGAGATTCACATCGACCGCACGCCAGACAAAAGCGGCGGCCCGCTAGTCAACAAGGGAACGCCGGATGTCATCGAGATTTGGAATCTCGTGTTCATTCAGTTCAACCGCAATGCCGACAAATCGCTGACGCCGCTGCCGGCCAAACATGTGGATACGGGCATGGGGTTCGAGCGCGTCACTTCGGTGCTACAAGGCAAGGCGAGCAACTACGACACGGATGTGTTCACACCGATTTTCGCGGCAATTCAAGCGGTCACCGCCGCCCGTCCGTACACGGGCAAATTGGATGATTTGATTGATACGGCCTACCGTGTGATTGCGGATCACATTCGCACTTTGACGTTTGCTTTGACAGATGGCGCTGCGCCTGGCAATGAAGGGCGCGATTATGTGTTGCGCCGCATACTGCGTCGGGCTGAGCGCTATGGCCGCCAATATCTCGGAGCGCAAAAGCCATTTTTGGCCGAATTGGTGCCGCACGTTGTCGAGGTCATGCAGCACGCGTTTCCCGAACTCACTCGCAATCCCGCTCACGTCGCCGATCTGATACGTGCCGATGAAGAGAGTTTCATTCGCACGCTGGACCGCGGCATCAAACTGTTTAGCGAAGCCGCTGATCACGCTCGTCAGGCTGGCAGCAAACAAATTAGCGGCCACGATGCGTTTCAATTGCACGACACTTACGGACTTTATGTTGACATCACCGAGCAAATGGCCAGCGAAGCGGGCCTGACCGTCGATCGCGCCGGGTACGAACACGAGATGGAGGAGGCTCGCGAAAAGGCGCGCGGGGCTCGCAAAACCCACGCCGTCACCGCTATCACCGGCGAGTTGCCGAAAACCGACGACTCCCCCAAATACAAGGACGACCCGATCGTCAAATCGAAAATCCTCGCCTGGGTCAAGGACGACACCGTCTGCACCACCGGCAAACTCGTCAACGGCCAGCACGCCGCGCTGGTGACGGCCAAGACGAATTTCTACGCCGAGCAAGGCGGCCAGGTTGGCGATAAGGGCGTCATCCGCACCACCACCGGCCTTTTCAACGTCGAAGACACGCAGCGCCTCGGCGATGCCGTGTTGCACATCGGCACTGTGACCGAGGGTACGATCAAGAACAACCAGGCCGCGACGATCAAGCTCAGCTTTGACCGTGCCGAGACGATGCGCAATCACACTGCGACGCATCTGCTCAACTGGGCCTTGCGCAAAGTGTTGGGCGAACACATCGATCAAAAGGGTTCGCTGGTCGATCCCGAAAAAACACGTTTCGATTTCGCTCACCACGAGCCGTTGACGGCAGAGCAAATCGCCCAGATCGAGCAGCTGGTCAATGAGAAGATCTACGCCGATCTGCCGGTGCTGGCGGTGACCAAGCCCCTGGAAGAAGCCAAGAAAATTCCGGGCGTGCGTGCCGTCTTCGGCGAAAAATACCCCGATCCCGTTCGTGTTCTGATCGTCGGCGCCAAGAAACCCGAGGATGCAACGCTGGACCATTCCGTTGAGTTCTGCGGAGGAACTCACCTGCATCACACCGGGCAAGCCGGCTTCTTCAAGATCGTCAGCCAGGAACTTGTCGGCGCGGGTGTGCGCCGCCTCACCGCCGTCACCGGCCGCGAAGCGGTTGCCACCGTGCAAAAGCTGACCGCAGTCGTCAACGATTTGACCTCACGCTTCAAATGCAATCCAACCGAATTGCCCAGCCGTGTCGAACACTTGCAAGCCGAGATCAAGAAACTTCAGCAACAGGTCAAGAAAGGCGCGGCCATTGATTTGCACGGCGCTGCCGACAAACTGCTGGCCGGTGCGGTCGACGTGGGCGGCGCCAAGGTAATCGTCGGCGAGATGCCGCCCGGCCCTGACGAACAAATGCGCAATCAAATCGACCGCCTCAAGCAAACCGCCGGCAGTGCGGTCGTCGTTTTCGGTTGGGCCGACGACGGCAAAGTCGGCCTGCTGGCCGCCGTCACCGAAGACCTGGTGCAAAAAGGCGTCCACGGTGGTAGGCTAATAGGCGAGATTGCCAAAGTG
>DASRAT010001086.1:0-5966 GCA_035638015.1 Gemmataceae bacterium
CAGCTTCTACAAATTAGGCCCCGATTCCCTGGAGCAAGAAGGCGTGCCACACGGCAAACTGGTGGGCCCGTTGACCTTGCCCTGCCAGGTTTACCCGGGCACCGCCCACACCTACTGGGTCTACGTCCCGGCCCAGTACAACGCCGCCAAGCCCGCCAGCTTGATGATTTTCAACGACGGCCAGGCGTTCAAATACGACAAGGGCGACATTCGCGCTCAGAATGTCATGGACAACTTGATCCACCGCCGCGAGTTGCCGGTGATGATCGGCGTCTTCATCAACCCCGGCAAAACGCCGCAGCAGCCGGAACCCAATCCCATGAACTGGGGCGACAAAGACACCAATCGTCCGACCGAGTACAACACGCCGAACGACAAGTATGCCAAGGTGATCTGCGACGAGCTGATGCCGGTTTTGCACAAGGAGTACAACATCTCCAAGAACCCCGACCACCACGGCATCGGCGGCGCCAGCTCGGGCGCCATCGCGGCCTGGTCCGTCGCCTGGGAACGCCCCGACCAATTCCGCAAAGTCCTCAGCATCGTCGGCAGCTTCGTCAACCTTCGCGGCGGCCACGTCTATCCGGAACGCGTCTTGGCCGCCGAAAAGAAGCCAATCCGCGCCTTCTTCCAGGACGGCCGCAACGACAACCGCGGCAACAACAAAGGCGGCAAATACGACCCCAATCGCGATTGGTTTTACCAAAATGTTCGCTTGGTCGAGGCCCTGACGAAGAAGGGCTACGAAGTGAATTACGCCTGGGGCATCGGCCTGCACGGCCAGAAACAGGGCGGCGCCATCATGCCGGAAATGATGCGCTGGCTGTGGCGCGATCATGGCGTGTCGGTGGATGTGAATGATAATGTTGAGCGGGCGTTTAATAAGGGAGCGACGAAGGGGAGTGATGAGCCGAAGAAGAACAAATAGGATTGTTCCGCACCACCCTACGGAAATACGCCTTCATTCAGAAGTTGCGCCCGGTGGCGGACGCGATGCGGCAAATTGATTGCCAGCACGGCAATGGTTGCGCGCCCCAAGCGTGTTCGACCAACAAGCACGGGTCCATGCAACGGAAATGCCGCTCCCATTTGTGGCGACGCGGATTGAACAACCAAACTTTACTGCCGCTTTTGGGATCGATGCCGGAGATGTTGGGGCCTTTATGGCGATTGCACGCAAAACAGGCCGCCGCGCGATTTTCGAGTTCATCTCCGCCGCCATGTTGCTTGGCGATGACGTGTTCAATTTCAAAGGCAAGCTCGTCAAATTGCGCGGGCATTCGGCAGTATTCGCAACGGTGGCCTGCTCGATGCATGACATGCTGTCGCAGGGAGTCGGCCATGACTTAATTGCCGCGATGACTTTTTTTGAGCGCCTGGCGCGCTTTCGATTTGAGAATCGACAGCATGGCCCCGACCCGTTCGTAAGCGTCCATCTGTTGCTCTTCGTCCGCGGTGAGGGTTCCTTCGCGTGCTTTGGCGGACAGTTGTTGCATTTGCGTTTTTTCCGGATTTGGGAAAGACATTTGGAGAATCGCGCGAGCGCTTTTGGCCGTAAACTTTCCGTCGGGATGGAGAATGCGTAGCCACACGGCAACTTCGGCGTCGGGAGTGAGCGTAACAGTATTCATACCCTGAATTATACACGACTGACCCCGCGCTGCAAACCGGACGTGAGACAAGAAAACATCAGCACTTGTGTCCGCCGCGCCTGTAGTATACCATTTGCTACATACCATTATGGCGGAGATTTGCCCATGAAAATTGCCAAGGTCTTCTATACCGGCCGAAGCCAGGCAATTCGCTTGCCCAAGGAGTTCCGCGTGGAAGCCAAGGAAGTCTATCTCAAGCGAACACCCGAAGGTTTCCTGGTGATCGCCAAAGACCCCTGGGAAGTTTTTTTTGAAGGAGTTTGCGAGTTGTCGGACGATTTCATGGCGGCTGGCCGGATTCAACCCAGGTTGGAAAAGCGGGACTAGCCGTCATGCTTTACCTTTTGGACTCGGAAACCATCATATTGATGCTGCGCGGCCTCAAGGCGCCCCCTCGCCAACAGTCACGGCGTGAAAAGGCCCTGGCCATCGTTGCCAGGTGCCAGCGCGCTCAATCAGAGGGCGATAGCGTGTCTGTCTCCGCCGTGACCGTTTCCGAATTGGAATTCGGCGCCCGCAACAGCGACAACTATGAAACCGAGATAATCGCCGTCCATAAGACACTGGCGCCTTTTGAAGTGCTAGGCTATGACGGTCAAGACTGTCCGCCGCATTATGGCCGCATCCGCCATGAGCTGGAACAAGCCGGCGTGCCCATTGGCGCCATGGATTTGCTCATCGCCGCACACGCCCTGGCCGTTTCCGCAACCGTCGTAACAAACAATGTCGCGCATTTTGGAAGAGTCGTCGGCCTTACGGTAGTGAAGTGGCCATGAGCGGAGGAGTTGTCATGGATTATTTGCACGAGTTGCTGCCGGTGGCTTCCAACTCCAGCAGGTAAGCATAGCGTTGCCGGCACTGCCCAAAGTCAACGACCTTCCAGACCGCACCTCGCACGCCAGCGACGCGCGTGACGCCGATTGGTATGGGCCGAGCCGTGCTCGTTTGGCTCATTGCCGAAAGATCGCGGCGATGAAGCCCAGGATGCCAAGCGCCGCGATCAAGGCGGCTAACACTGCCGCCAGCGACTTGGGCGCCTGGGGGTAATACACGCGTAAAGATTTCATGCGCTGCTGGTGCTGCCAGGCAGCCACGGCCAGGATAAACACGCCAATGCCCATCATGATCAGGCCGAAGGTGCGCGATCCCAGAAGCTGATCATGTTGCGGAGCAGTTTCTTGCTCGCGCAGGAAGAAGAAGAACTTGTACAGCGTGAAGCCGAAGGCGATCATGGAAGTCGCGGTCCGGATCCACGCCATCAGCGTTCGCTCATGGGCGAGATAGGTGCGCTCCCAGGCCAGTTGAAGCTGGTCTGGCCCCTGGGGCTGGACAGTAGGCATGTCGGCCAAGTTCTTGCCTCCGGTGCGGTGGCCCACCCGAGTTGCGTGGCGGGGTTGCCACGCAATTGCATGAATGGGTAAATGCACGTCTATTGTAATTGTAGCTGCACCCGGGGCCCGACGCGGGGAGTGTGCGAGCGCGTTGGTGGGTTTCCAAGACTCCCTACGTTTGCTAGGTGACGGCATTCAAGGGGCGGCGCCGCCGCGGAAGACGAAGTAGACGGCGCCGCACAGGCAGAGGCCGGCCCACAAATAATCGAGCTTCACGGTTTCGCGAAGGTAGAAAATCGAGAATGGCACAAACACGACCAGCGTGATCACTTCCTGCATGATCTTCAACTGTCCGACGCTGAATTGCGTGTGGCCGATGCGGTTGGCGGGGACCTGGATGAGGTATTCGAACAGCGCGACGCCCCAACTCAGCAGGGCCGCGATGTACCAGGGTCTGTTGTTCAGTTCCTTGAGGTGGGCGTACCACGCGATGGTCATGAAGACATTGGAGAGCAGCAGAAGCGCAATGGTTGGGGTTAGAATAGACATCCTTGTCCTCCGTCTAGCGGCATACTAACCCGAAGCGTAATCGAAGAAAAGCGATTATCCTCGCTGGCGCATCGGGTTGGTGTCGATTCCAAGCGGCGTTATTTCTTGCCGTCAATCAAACCGCCGATGGCTTTTGTCAGCATGCCCGGCTTGTAACCTTGCTGGGCTTGCACCAGTTCGAAGCCCATCATGCCCAACAGGACCATGACGATCACGCAGGGCAGCAGCACAGCCACGGGGAAGATGCCCCAGGGGGCTTGCTGGATCGTCACGGTTTGGACGACCGGCTCTTCTTCTTCCTCGACGACGATGTCGTCGCCGCCCTCTTCCAGCTCGCCGAATTCACCGGCATCGTCGACGGCGAAGGCGGTTTTCTTGCCGCGTTTACGGGGCTGAACCGCCTCGCCCTCTTCGTCGACCTCGAACTCTTCGTCGAGGGCAACGACCTCGCTGCCGCTTTCGTCGACGCCGGCCTCTTCCTCCTCGCCGATGGCCAGTTCGAAATCGGAACTGGCCAGATCGGTCTCGCCATCGACGGCGACGGCTTCGGAGCCGGACTCGTCGTCCAGGGCCGGGACCTCGAAATCGGTTTCGAAGATGTCCTTGTCCTGGGCGGCATCGTCCTCGACGGCCAGGCCGCCGGTGTCGTCCAGGGTAAGTTCAAATTCGCTGTCGCCCTCGGGCGCGGCAGCGGCGTCGGCGTCCAGGCTCAGCTCGAACTCGCTGCTGTCGGAGTCGTCCTCGGCCTCGGCGAGTTTGCCGGCGCCGGGCTTGGGGGTGGACGGCTTGGCCGGCTTCGGCGTGGAGGCTTCCGGCTCCAGGGTCAGCTCGAAATCGCCGTCGTCCTCGATCTGGTCGGTTTGTTCGAGCGAGATGCCGCTGTCCGCGGGGTGACCAATATTGATGCCGCTGAGCGGGCCTTTTTGACTGCTCCTGTCTTCCTCGCCCAAAGTGACCGCGTCATCGTCGGCCAACTTGAACTCGTCGCTGCCCAATTCCAGCGGCGACGAGGATTCGGCGGCGGGCGTCAAATCGAAATCGCTGGAGCTGTCTTTGATCGGGTCCTTGGTCTTCAGTTGCGAGGACTTGGCAGGCCCCAGATTCAGTTCTGATTGGGACAGGTCAAACGGCGACTTCTTGGGCAACTCCGGTTGCTTGGTTGGCTTTTGCTTCTTGGCGGCTTCTTTGGCAAGCTCCTCGTCGAGGTCGATTTCATCGGTCAACGCGCCTTCCACTTCGCTAGTGCTGGCAAGCGGGATGGCGCCTTCGAGGCGGACTTCGCTGTCGGTGGGGCCTTTGACGGGCTGTTCGCCAATCGGCACCTGGGCATCGTCGGAGCCAAGGATGCGAACGTCGCTGTCGGAGTCCGGCACCAGGCGGACGCCACTGTCGGCCGGCGCCTCGGCGAGTCGGCTTTTGCTCGACTTGGGCGATTTCGGGCCTCCCATGCCGGTCTTGGAGCTGCGCGTTGCGGATTTGGGGCCGCCGCTGTCGCCCAGTTTCACGGAGCTGTCGGCGGGCACATTGAAGCTGACGTCGCCTTCGTCGACCAGGCGCACTCCGCTGTCACCGGCGTTTTGGGTGAGCCTTTTGGAGGAGCCGGTTTTCTTGCCGCTGCCGCTCGGGGGCTTGTCGAGCTTGGGGCTGCTGCCCAGGTCGGCCTGGTCGTCCGTGTCGAGGGCGAAGGTGAACACGTCGTCACTGGTTTTTTTCGGCTTGGGGCTCCGCGGCGCGGGTGAATCGGTGGGCATCGGCGTCAACGATTCGCCGACGGCCAACTCAAGGTCGCTGCCGCCGGTGCGGCGGCGGGCCATTTCCTGGATGTCCTGAATGCGAAAGCGCCAGGTGCCGCGATCCTGGAACGAGCGGATTTCGCCTTTGCGGGCCAGTTGCTTCAGCTCGTCCGGCGACATGCCGAGGATGTGGGCGGACTCTTCAAGTGTGTAATAGCCTTGGACCATGACCGTTTCCGTTTCTCGAGCGCGGCGGCCGGACAATAGAAGGATGTGCGGAAGCGACCTCGGGGCGGTTCAAGTCAACCTAACTTCCCCAGTCTATTCCTTCATCGATTGTAAAGCACGGGGCCATGAATGCAAGGCGGCTTGGACGAAGTTATTGGCAGTTAAAGCGGATCAGTGGCAGCGTGGGTGAGGATTGCGCGGACAATGGCGGCTATTTAAGAAAATGGCAATGTGCTTGGAGTGACGAAGGCAAACGAAAAGCGATGTGGAGGGGGTAATAAAACGCCTTCGGCAAGCGCAAGTTACGCGCGATTGCCGAAGGCTCATTAACTCGCGACCGGCCATTAACGCTCAACGGAAATGGCCGATGTAGAACTCAAACACCTGGGTGCGGTCCGGCTGCGCCGCGGGAGCATCAGGCGCGACATTGAAGCCACCCTGCCAAGATTGCAGGAAAGGAATCCCCGGCGCCG
>DASRAT010001087.1:0-2746 GCA_035638015.1 Gemmataceae bacterium
CGTTTTGGCTTGCTTGGCCGCTTCGGCCGCCCAGACGCCGTGCGACTTGTCCCGAATGATCTTGCCGCCGGTCCAGCGATTACGTGGGATCAACGAACAGATGATGACCTCGGACGCGCCCTTGGCCTGGGCCTCCGTGACATATTTGCGCAAGTACCAGCCGAAGGAGTGGACGACTTCTTTTTTCTTGGTCAAAGGATTGTCGATTTCGACAGTGTTGTCGCCGTTGCCGGGCAGCGTGGCGCGAGCGCGGGAGGGGTCATCCGGTTTGCCGCCGTCGTTGTGGCCGAATTGCATGATGACAAAGTCGCCGGGCTTCATGGCCGTCAGCACATTGCCCCACAGTTTCGGAGTGTCAAAGGTGCGGCTGCTGGTGCCGCCCAGCGCCTTGTTTTGCACGTTGATCTTGGTTTTGTCGAAATAGTGAGCGATGGGATTGCCCCAACCCCACTGGCCGTTGTTGCCGGTGTCCTGGCCGTTGCGGACGGTGGAGTCGCCGATGAGCCAAAGTGTGGGGAGGGGTTTCTGCTGTGCTACGCCCTCTGCTTTGGCGCCTACTAATGGAAGCACAACCGCAGCGCAAATGCTGACGCTTACCGCGAAAAATAAAGACTTTCTCATCATGCACCTCGAAGTGTTGGGTGATCGTTGAGTATTTACTTTTTGCTGTCCTTGGCCGCCTGCCATTCCTCCAACGTTTTTCCCGGCGTCAACGTCCTGCCCGCCAAACCCGGATGGTCAGGGCTAACGCGATAAGCGCGAAACACCGTCGTTCCAGCGAGTCCACCCTTGCCGCCGGCCGTGCCGCCCCCTGGGCCGACAGGATTGATGTATTCCCACACCACGTCCTTCTGCGGCGTCACTTCAAAAAACCGGCCGACATCTCCGGCACAGATAAACGTGTTGCCATTGGGAAGCCGCTGGGCGCTGGAAATGAAATAGGCATAAAAATCGGTCTTCTTCGGCGTCGAAAAACTCCACAGCGCTTTGTCCGGACCAAAGGCGGCGCCCGGCTTGATGGCGTATTTGCCGTCGGCGCGGAGGGGTGGAACGATCTCATCAATGGATGTGTAATTACCGCCCTTGCGGCCTCCGCCGTTGTTGAAAACAAGGATGTTGCCGGCCCCTGGCAAGCCCTTCGGAATCCAATGGGCATTATGTTGGACAAAGAGCTGACGGTCCGCGGCAGTGCCACTCCGATAGGCCGCGGGATTGCCCCAGCGGTACAGCAGGTCTCCCCCCTTGCGGCTCTTGCCGCCGGCGTGGCCCTTGGCTCCCGCCGTCGTCGTGCTGTGATCGATGACCCAAAACTCGCTGAACTCGTGAACGCTCAAAATGATCTGATCAAGGTCGGCATTGTAGGCGATGGCGTTGACGTGCGTCCAATCCAAGACGTTGGGTGCTTTCTTGCCCGCATCGTCCTTCTTGAGCTTCTGCAACTCTTCGGCACTTGCAGGCAGGTTCGCCAGCGCGCCGCTGCCATAGTTGATGTGAACCAACTCTGGATGAGCGGCTACGTCGCCGAAGTTGTTTTTGGTCCTATCGTAATCCTGGATGAGGTGATCCCAGACACGCCATTCCCACACAACTTCCGCGGTGTTCTTGCCCGTCTTTTTGATTTCAATGACCGAGTCAGGCAGCATCTCGCCGACCAGCGTCTGCACACGACCGGCGTCGAGCACTTCTTTGGCAGTTCGCCTGTCCCAGGCGACGCACAGCACGTTGCCATTGGGCAGGGCACATATATCGTGGTGCTGCGCCTGTTGATCGTTGGCAAGCTTGTAGTCCCAAACCAGTTCGCCTTCCCAGGTGTATTCCTGGATACGGCCACCCAGCCCAGGCGGCGGATTATACGGCAATTTCTCCGTGATCTTGCCCGTCCGTAGAAGATTGCCATTGGGTAGCAGATAGGCGATACCGGGTTCGCTGATACCCTCCCAAATCTTGACCACCCGGCCTTGCATGTCGATCAGAAAGGTGTTCTTTTGCTTGCCGGGGGAGAACATGGTGTAGCCCTGGAAAGCTTTGGGATCGTTCAAAGTCAATCCGACCTTGGCTTTGGTTTGTTTGGGCTTTTGGCCGTCTTTTTGTCCGGGGTTTTGAGCCCCCTGGAGGCTTGCTCCAACTGCCGTCACGGCAACGGCGAACAAGGCAAGAAGCTGCTTCATTATTGATCCCTTCACGTTTGGTCATCGGCGTGGCTGTCGCTGTTTTAGGCTAACCAAAGATGATTGACGAGCCGGGAGCGTCAGCGACAGCATCAACGGCCGGAAATGCTTTGACGGCCACGAAAAGCGCCTTGCCGGTTTTTGGTTTGCGGGAGTCGTAGAATCACAATGGGATGGGCAGTGCGGTCTGCAGCACTGGAGCCTCCAGGTAAACGCGATGGTTGACCAGGAAACGCAAAGTCGGTTGCCGCCGTGGCTGTGGCCGCGAGCGGCTTACGTGCACGTTCCGTTTTGCGCTCATCACTGCTGCTATTGCGATTTCGCCGTCGCGGCCGGCCAGGATCATCTCATCGATAGCTACCTGGAAGCGTTGAGCCGCGAAATGGCCACGTTGGACCAACCGCAGCCCGTTAAGACACTGTTTCTCGGCGGCGGCACGCCGACGCATTTGACGCCGTCTCAACTTGGGCGTTTGCTGGAAGCGATTTTGCGTTGGTTGCCGCTTGACGTAAAGCATGAATTCACCGTGGAAGCCAACCCCTGGGCGCTGACAGCGGATAAAGTGACGGTGCTGGCGG
>DASRAT010001088.1:0-7890 GCA_035638015.1 Gemmataceae bacterium
AACTTGTGGCGGCGGGCGGCGAGGAGGGAATTGTCTACGTGTACAATGGCGGCAGTGGGCAGCTGGTGCGGACGCTGCAGGCGCCGCGGTGATTACCAGGCAATTAAGGAAGGGCGATGTAATGCAGCTGCGGTTCTGGAAAGATCCAGAGACTGACATGCCACACATTTCCGACCATGGTGTTTCCGAAGAAGAAGTACGCCAGGTCCTGCAACGTTCCGGTGAAGAATTCCCAGGCCGGGATCGCTCACGCATTCGGCTTGGCCAAACAGATGCGGGCAGGTATCTTCAAGTTGTTTATGTTCCTGACGAAGTTGGCGACGGGATTTTTATTGTAACAGCATACGACCTTACGGCCAAAGCGAAGCGCGCATTTCGAAGGCGGCAGAGGAGAAAAAAACCATGAAAACTAAAAAGAAACAGAAATATCCGGCGGGTTGGAATGAGGAGCGGGTCCGCAAGCTAGCCGAGTATTATGACGGTCAGAGCGAAGACGAACAAACGGCTGAGCACGAAGCGGCGCAGCGCGCAGCGGGGCAAACTGTCATGGTTGTTCCCACAGAATTGGTTCCGCAGATTGTGAAATTGATCAACAAAAAGCGGCCTGCTTGAGCACTAACGACTTTCTTGAACATGCGTTTGGGAGCAATGCTGTGGGTTGGGCACTGCACTACATTGACAAGCTCCGCCAAGGCGAAACCGTATTTTTTCGCCCTCGCGGCCATTCCATGACCGGCAAGGTGGAATCCGGCCAGCTTTGCACGGTCGAGCCAACCGATCCTGACATCCTGAAAGTCGGCGACATCGTTTTGTGCAAGGTCCGCGGCAAGGAGTATCTGCACCTCATCAAAGCGATCCAGGGCCAACGCTTCCAAATCGGCAATAATCGCGGCCGCATCAACGGTTGGGTGACTGCAAATGCCATCTTCGGCAGGTGTAGCAAAATCGAAGCGTGACGCTGGTTCCCACGATGCCCGTGAGAACCAGCTCACAATTAGCCATCACCACCCCCCCAAACAACACCCATAATCGCCCCCCGTCACCAGCGGCAGCGCCCGCCGCGAAAACGGCAGTTTCAAATACTCCGCCCGGTTCCAGATCACGCGGCCGTCGATTAGCGTGTGGGTCACGTGCGTCGAATGCTCGAATGGGTCACCATCGTACAGCACCAGGTCGGCAATCTTGCCCGCTTCGATGCTGCCGAAGCGGTCGTCGATGCCGAGCAGTTTGGCGGCGTCGAGCGTGATCGCCTTGAGCGAGCGGTCGAAGCCGAGACCGTTTACGGCGGCCATGGCCGCTTCGTAACGCAACACGCGTTGCTTGGGGACGTAGCCCTCGAAGGCGGTGCCGATGGTGATGGCGATTTTGTGGTCCGCCAGGGTGGCCGCGTTGCCGAGATTGCTGTTGAAGGTTTCCAGCGACGATGCGCGTTGCATGGTCGGATGGACGATCACCGGCACATTCTCGGCGGCAATCTTGTCGGTGATGAGGTAACCTTCTGTCGCCAGACCCAAGATTGGTTTGAGCTTGAATTCCTGGGACAGCCGCAGCGCGGTCATCAGATCATCGGCGCGATGTGCGCTGAAGATCACCGGGATTTTGCCGCTCAAGGCCGGCTCCAGGGCTTCGAGCTTGAGATTGGGCGCGGGTTTGTTGTCGCCGCTGCGTTTGGCGGCGTGTGCCTGGGCACTGGCGAACGTCGTGCGCAGCAGGTTGGCGGTGCCCATGCGCGTGCTCGGCATTTTGCTGGGGTAAGTCACCTTGGGAATTTCGCCGAGGTTGACCAGAATGCCGGCGGGAAATTTGAGGGCCATCTTCTCGGCGGTGGTTCCGTAAGTGCGGAAGATGCCGGTCTGGCCCGCGATCACGTTCGAGCGGCCGGGCATGGCGTGGACGATGGTGACGCCGTGCTCGCGCACCCATTCCAGCAGCGGCTCATTGGGATTGAAGCTGTCGATGACGCGCAAGTCGGCCTGGTTGGGGCCGCTCAGCTCGTCCTGGTCCTGATCGGCCTTGGGCATGTTCAAAACGCCGGAGACGCCGACGACAGTGTGAGTGTCAATAAGGCCTGGCGTCACGACCGCGGCGGTTAACACCGGCAATTCGCCTGGAATCGCAACATCGGCCCGCTTACCGACTTGTTTGACTTTGCCGTCTTGCACCAGAATCACGCCGTCCTCAATGGCGGCGCCGCTCACGGTGTGGATGCGGCCGGCCAGAATGGCGTAACTCTTGGGATTGTCCTTGAACGCCGGGGCATTCTTCGGAATTTCGGGAGCGTTGACGGCCTGCATCCCCTTGGCGGCTGCGGCTTGCTTGGGCAGTTTGCTCTGGTCGCCGAGGGCGAAACCGCCGGCTTGATAGGTCCAATCTTGGTGAACGGCGCGGTCGAAAACCTTTTCGCCTTCGATGTGGGTTTCCAGCACCTGCGTGTAAACGCTGAACGGAGCGCCCGAGAGAATCGCGAAGTCGGCATCTTTGCCCTTTTCCAGCGAGCCGCAAATGTTGTCCAGATGCAACATTTCGGCGGCGTGCAGAGTCAAGGCCTTGAGTGCGAGATCCTCCGATAAACCGCCGCGAACGGCGATGGCACCCGTGCGGAGATAGAAGCGCGATTCGGTGATGAAATCGTCGGTGTTGATGGCGACCTTGACGCCGGCCTTGGCAAGAATCGCCGCGTTCTCTTCCAGCAGGCCTAGCACCTCCGGTTTGCCGCCTGGACTGTCGATCAGCGTCAATGACACCGGCATCTTGAGTCCGGCCAATTCCTCGGCGACGCGGTAGCCTTCGGTGACATGCTGCAGCACCAGTTCAAAACCGAACTCCTGGCTCAGGCGGACAGCTGTCATGATGTCGTCGGCGCGATGGCAATGGAAATGCACCGTGCGCTTGCGCTCCAGCACTTCCACAAGCGAATCCATCGCCAGATCGACTTCGGGCTGTGTCGCTTTTTTCCCCTCGGCGAACGCCTTCCTGTATTCGTCCCATTTGCGTTTGTATTCTTTGGCCTTGGTCAATTCCTCGCGTTGCAAGGCCGCCACTTTCATGCGTGTTCCTGGCGCCAAACCCTTCTTGCCATACGCTCCTATGGGGTTTTCACCATTGGCGAATTTGATGCCGCCCAGCACCAGACCACGGAGAATGCGCATCGCTTCGACCACGGAGCCGCGCAGTTTGACATACAGCGTTTGGCCGCCGATAGCGTTGCCGGAGCCGGGCATGATGTTGGCCGTGGTGACGCCGCCCGCGACGGCCATCTTGATGCCGGGATCGTGTGGATTGATGGCGTCGATGGCCCGCAAACCAGGCTGGACCGGGCCGGTCATTTCATTGCCGTCGCCGTTGGCGCCAACCTGGGGCCGGCCGAAGATGCCGATGTGCGAATGCGTATCAACCAGGCCGGGAATGATCGTCTTGCCGGTGACATCGCGAACCACAGCTCCTTGCGGAATTTGCACGTCTTTCTCATCGCCCACCGCCACGATCTTGCCTTTTTGGACAAGCAAGGTGCCGCGCTCGATGACGGGCCCGGCGCAAGTGTAAATGCGGGCGCCCTTGTAGGCGATGATGCCGTCGGCCTGTCCGACAATTTGGTGGTCATCATCCAATTCGGGCAGAGCCAGCACTGCGGTCACAGCGGCGAGAAGAATAAACAAGGTGCTGCAAACGACAAACGGTTTCAAGCGGCGCATGGGGCCGTTCCTCCAGGTGTAAAAACACGCAACGAGCGGCGGGGTTAATCCCCGCCGTGTTCTCACACTTTGTAGGGTTTTTCACCTGGAAGGAGACAGAAACGTCAGGTGTGAATGGCATCAAACATGACAAACGCCAGCGGCCCGAAGATCATGACGGGCAGCCAGGCCGCGAGCGCGGGCGAAACAATGTCCTTGTCGCCCAATTGCTGGCAGGCAAAACAAACGGCAAAGAACGCGGCACAAATCCCCAGACACAGGCCGGCGCTGATGAAGACATTGCGGTTTTGATCACGGAGAATCACCGACAACCCCAGGAAAACCAGGATCATGCCCAGGATCGGCCGCGTCAGCCGCATATGAAACACCACCGCCATGGGGGCGACGCGCTGCACCTCGGATTTGCCAAGCTCTTGAAAAATGCGCCACGTGGAGGCGAGATAGAACCACTTTTGCTGATTGCGAGTTAGCACATCGAAGTCGACTTCCTGCGTTTTCAAAAAATAGCGGGTGGGCGTGATCTGCTCCAGCACTTCCAGAATCGGCTTCTTGGACTCGTCGTTGCGCGGCCAGTTTTCAATGTCCGCCGTGGATTTGGCGCCGGTGAGCATCCAGCCGCCCGTGCGCGGCTTGCCGTCGGCATCCGGTGGAATGTAACGCGCTTCCTTGGCCACCAAATTCACAATGGTCCCCGGTGAGGCCCTGAGTTTAATGTTGCATTGGAAATTCTGAACAAGCATCTCCTTGCGCATGGCGAGCTGGCCCCAAATCAAGATGCCGTTGGGTTCGTAGCCGGCCTCGGGCCTTATGGTTCGCTCGCCGGTGGGATCGTCGCGATTGAGCGACAGAATGTGACTGAGCTGCGGAATCAGCAACTCTTGGTTGAGCGTGGCCAGCGTGATCATGCCGCAGGCGGCGAACAACACAGGCCGGACCACGCGGTGCGTCGAAATGCCCGCCGATAGCTGGGGCAACAGCTCGTTGTTGCGCTGTACCCAGGCGATGGTGAACATGGCGGCCAGCAAGACGATCATTTCCGACAGCCGGTCGAAGATGGTGGTGCTGCGAGCAGCGTAGTACGTGGCGAGATGCTTGACAAACGCCTTCAGACCTTCGTTGGCATGGGCGAAGGCATCGACGTTCATGAACAAGTCAACGACGATATACAGGCCCAGGAGGCTCACCAGGCAAATGATGTACGACTTGACGTAGCTGAAGACCATCAAGCGGTCGAGCACATACGGCATCGGCAGCGTCTCCCCACGAAACAACTATTTACTCGCCGGACCCCGCGGCAGCCGTCACCGGTAAGCGCTTGCCGGGAGTGTAGGCAGTGACGTATTGGACAATGTAATCATTGGCCGAGCTGGCTGCGAACTCGCCGAAACCGTTGGCTTTGACTTCATAAAGTGCGGCCGCGGGGCTCCAGCCCTGGTATTCCATGCGATAAACCGCGGTCATGACGCCCGTGCGATGTAACCCGGCTTTGCAGTGGATCAGCACCGGATAGTTGGACGGATCATCCATGATGGCCAGAAATTGATCGATGGCCTTGGGCCGCTGGGTGTCGATTTTCTGGCGCGAGATCAAGTCCGGGGCGAGGAAGACATATTTCACGCCCAGCTTTTTGCACAGCTCAATCTCGGATGTGGTCGACTTATCCAGATAGCTGTTGCGAATGGCCGGATCGGGAAATTCATCCTGGAGATTGACGATGGTCTTGATGCGGTAACGCACCACGGCATCGGCGAAGCCGCCCACCGTGAGGCAACCGCTGCGGTACAGGACGCCCTCATGAACTTCGCGCAGCCGACGGCCGTGGTCAAACACGGCTCGGTAGCGAAGGACGGGCACAACAATTACGAAGGCGGCGAGCGTCAATCCAAACGCCCACCGCAGGCGGAGGGGTATAGCCAAAGTTCCTGCTCCTTCAGGTTCCGATGCGCGGGCGGCCTCCTGCCGCCTGGTCGCGCGGGCACTATCGCAAGTGCGGGGAGAAATGGCAAGATGTGTCCGGTGTCCGGTGTCCGGTGTCCGGTGTCCAGCAAACCCAGGGCGATTGGCAAAGAGACGGCGAGCGGTAATTAGGGGAAACGCGGCAAAAGAAGAAGCCCACGGGGTATTACTCCGTGGGCTTTGAGAATTGACACCCTACGCCTGACGTTTTTACTTCACATCAACCTCAACAGCGTGCAAAATCTCCTTGCTGTCATCATCCTGCACAAAGGCGACCAGGCGCAGGTTGCGATAGCTGAACGCACGTTGCCCCTGGAAGAAGCTGTCCTGCTTTTGCAAGTGCCGATCCGCGATTTGGCGCACCTCGGCCAGGTCGACCTTGACGGTCTTGCTGATGTTTTCCTTGTCGAGCGCGAAGCCGTCCGGGCCGCCCGGCAGAGCGCGGACAACGTGAGCGTGGTAGGACAAGCCGTTGCTGCCGGGATAGCGAACCCACGGCTCAATCAACGCAAGGCGGAGTTTGAGTTTATCGGCGGGCTTGTAGCCCTTGGCCGACGCGGTGATGGCAATGGCGTCGCCGGTGCGCTTGGCATCAGCCGCAATGTCGATCTTGCTGAAGGGTTGGAAGGTAATCGTCCCGCCGTTTTCGTTTTTGTCTTTCAGCGCTTGGTTGACGACAACGTTGACCACATCATCGCTGTTGAGAAGCGGGTCAACGATATCACGGTACTGTTTGTATTTGTTGCCCGCGCCTGCTTTGGCGCCGCCGCCGCCGGCAGCCGAAATGCCGTTGAAGAAGATGCTCGGCGTGCCGCGCACTTCTTTGCCGTAATACTGCTGCCGTGCTTCCGAGTCAGGCGTTGTCATCGGATCGGGGCGGGGAATGTGCAAGTGGTATTGCAGCAGCACCACCTCGGAGGTCTTGAAAGTTTTGGCCAGGCCTTCGAAGGCCAGGTCGGCGGCCACGCACGGTGGGCACTGGGCGCCGGTGAACAATTCCACAAGCACCACGCGCTTGCCCTGGCGGCCCGCGAACTTGCCGGGTTCAAAACCAAGGCCGGCCTTTTCATTTTCCTCGTGGCCTTTGATTTCCAGGCCGTCGATCTTGGCCCGGATTTTGGTCAGCTCTGCTTTTTTGTTTTGCTTTTCCAAACTCATGGCAATGATGTCGAAGCATTTGAGCTGCGTGTTTTCGTCGGCAGCCGCGCCGAATTCCTTGAGGGCCTGTTGAGCGAATTCTTCGCCCATGGGGGCGTAACTCTCTTGCTTGGCCAGTTGGCCGGCAAGCTTGAGCAGCGTTTCTTGATGCCAGGCGCCATGGTCGCGGGCGGCATTAAGCACCGGAGCCAGGGCGGCCTTGAGATCCGCGGCCGACACCTTTTCCTTCGCTGCCGCCGCTACCGATTCGGGCGCCAAGACGAATATTCCCAGGTCATTAACCCGCTTGGCGAGTTCCTCTTTGAATTCCTTGAATTCCGTCAGATAGGGCACGTCCACCTTGTCCCGCCATTTGGCGTCTTTGGCGGCATCCTTCTTGGCCGATTGCATTTGGGCCACATAGGTGTTGCCCCGAAACGCCATGGTGCCGCCCATTTGCTTGACCTGGCCTTTGGGCACATTCATGGTGAACACCATCGGCATGCCGGCGTATTCGAAGGTGGCCGTTAACGTATCACCTTTGAGGGTCACGTCCTTGAGTGGAGCACCGCCGCCGGGGCCTTGAGCGACGGCGTCCGGCGTGCCCGTCAGTTTGCCATCCTTGGTCTCCAGGTTCAGAATCCAGAACGTCAGCAGTTCGCCGCTGTCCAGGAAGGTCACTTTCCAGCTGCCGGCGAGCTTTTCGGGGCCGGGCTGTGCGGCGGCCGTGATGGCGATGCCCACAAACAGGCAGGCCGCCAAGGGGATTAGTTTTCTCATGGGACGCCCTTTCGTTGGCTAGGAGAACGGCTATGTGCGTAGGACTACTTTATGGACGAACCAGGGGCACGGGTCTATCGAAAAATGATGAAATGTCTCACAAACCATATAGCTGCGTGTACTTCCGCCGTAGGTAATTCATCAGCGGCCCAGGCGTCAACGGCCGGCCCGTGATCCGCCGGCACAATTCACCGGCCCGCCAGCGCTGACCGTGCTTGTGAATCTTCTCGTTTAGCCAGCTTTTTAACGCGCGAAAATCGCCGCTCCTCACACCGCTGTCCAGCTCCGGCAAATCGACTCTCGCCTGCTCCATCAGCTGGGCGGC
>DASRAT010001089.1:0-2122 GCA_035638015.1 Gemmataceae bacterium
CCTCGCGCTGGAGGTTGTACGCCAGCACGTCGGTCAAGCCGCGTTCGTCTTCGATGATGAGGATGCGAGGTCGAGCCATAATGCCGGTACGAACGGGCGCGGGTAAAACAGCTGTTGTCACCATGTCACCTTAACAAATGAAACTAATGCATTTCCACTGCCGCCGGCCGATGGCGAATGATTTCACCCTCGACCAAATACACGACATCTTCCGCGATGTTGGTGGCGTGGTCGGCGATGCGCTCCAGGTGTCGGACGGCGGAGAACATTGACAGGCCGGGTTCGACCAACTCGGGAGACTTTTGCATCACTTCGATCAACTCGTCGATGATCTCACTATTGAACTTGTCCACCTCGTCGTCGAGCCGGCAAACGACGCGGGCCAGGCGCGGATCCAGGTTGACAAAGGCGTCGAGGCTTTGCCGCACCATGGAGATGGTCACGTCGGTCATGCGCTGAAGCTTGGAAGACACGGGCAACTCAGGGTGCCGGGCCAGGTGGGTGGCGCGTTCGGCAATGTCCTCAGCAAGATCGGCCATGCGCTCCAGCTCGGTGTTGATCTTGAGCGCCGAAACAATGCGGCGCAGATCGACGGCGACAGGCTGGTGCAGGGCCAGCATCTTGAGGGACTCCTCCTCGACGTGGTTTTCTTCCTCGTCGATGACATTGTCGCCTTCGATCACTTCCTGGGCGAGCTCCGGCTCGCGATCCTCCAAGGCGCGCGTGGCCTTGTGGATTGCTTCCTCCACGGAGCTAGCGAGCGCCAGCAGGTCGCGCTGGAGATTGTCGAGATCACGCTCTAGGTGTTTTGACATGGGTATAACAGCCGTTTGCGGCTTAGCCAAATCGTCCTGTGATATAATCTTCCGTCTGCTTGATCCGTGGCCGCGTGAAAATCGCATCCGTGGTGCCGTTTTCGATCAAGCGTCCCTGGAAGAAGAAAGCGGTCTTGTCGGAAACCCGGGCCGCTTGCTGCATATTATGGGTCACGATCACGATGGTGTAATCGCGCTTCAATTCAAAAATCAAGTCTTCAATGCGGGCCGTGGAGGCGGGGTCGAGGGCCGACGCCGGCTCGTCCATGAGCAACACCTCGGGATCGGTGGCCAAGGCGCGTGCGATACAAAGACGCTGCTGCTGGCCGCCGGACAAATTCATGGCCGAGTCGTGCAAGCGATCTTTGACTTCGTCCCACAAGGCGGCGCGTTTGAGGCAGCGTTCCGTCAGTTCCGCCAGCTGCGAGCGGTTGGTAACGCCCGCTACGCGCGGGCCATAGACCGTGTTTTCAAACACCGACTTGGGGAATGGGTTGGATTTTTGAAACACCATGCCCACGCGCCTTCGCAACTGCACCAAGTTGACATGGCGAGCGTAAATCTCCTGGCCATCTAACAAAATACTGCCAACGTGGCGGGCGCCGTCGATCAGGTCGTTCATGCGGTTCAGCAAACGCAGGAATGTGGATTTGCCGCAACCGGACGGGCCGATCAAGGCAGTCACCGAGCGCTCGGGGATCTCCAGGGAGATGTCAAAAAGCGCTTGTTTGGCGCCGTACCAAAACGACAACCCGGATACGCCGAATTTGGGGCGCGCATCAATAAGCTCCGGCGCGGTGCGGCCGACCATGCTTCGCTCGGAAATGATTGCCGAGTACGACAGTGTCGACACGTTGGCACCTCGGAAACAGCGAGTTTCACAACAAATCCTGGGGCGGGGTGATTTTAATAACCGATTGTGTAGATTGTGTGAAGAAAAAACGAATTACTGAGACGCCGGGGCCGGACTCGCACTTTTTCAGAGTAATCGCTATCCTATCCAGCAGACCATGTAGCTGACGCCGCCGAATAGCCGAGCTTGCACGCATGCCGAAAAAAAATCTCCTGCTCTTTGTCGTCACCACTGCCTTGCTGATCGCAAGCTGGTGGGTGGCAAGAAACTATTTGCTGGACCAGCCCGCGCCCGAAGGTGAACCAACGGCCCAGAAGAAAGACGGTAAAGACACCGCCAAGGACAAGGGAACGGCCAAGGATAAAGACACCGCCAAGGACAAACCGGCGGACACCGCCAAAGGCAAAGAAAAAGATGTTGCCAAGGAGGAGCCGAAGGAACCGCCCAAGAAGGC
>DASRAT010001090.1:0-8656 GCA_035638015.1 Gemmataceae bacterium
GAAGCCGGGGATGGTTCGGGCGTACTCCAAAGACGGAACGTGGGCCGTGACCGTCCGAGCGATGGCAGACAAATACGTGGGGCTGGCTTGGTGTCGGCACTTGGAGCGTGAGGAGGGCGACCATGAGTAGCAAGAGGTTCGGTTGTCGTGAGGAATCTGATTTAGCGACTGCATGGGCCAAGGCTTATCACGTAATGCGAAAGGCAACTAAACGGGAACTTTCGCCATTTGCGGTAACCGTACACAACCCATCGGGGATCGTCGTCCCCGACTCGCTCGAACACCCGATGGTGCGCGCATTGGATGAATGCTTGCGTGCTGCTGGCAAAGGGTACCAGTCGGTCGAATTGGTCGCGGCGACGATTTTCCCAGAGCGCCTATGGAGACTTTGCGCGGGTGACCGGCAGGAGTTGTACCGCGAGGCCATGCTCAATCTTCGCACTTTCACGAAATGGGAACCGAATAAGAATAGGTGCGGTATGTATTTCGGGCGGCTGTTCGGCTTCGGCATCGATCACCGGACTGGAAAGAGTCTCGGATACAAGGCGGGCAAAGCAATGCGCGATGCTGGGGAGAATCAGGTCGAGCACCTAATTCGGCAGCTGACCAAAAGTGCCAAGAGCGGCAGATCGGTTGCCCGGATGCAATTGCAGGCGGCGACGTTCGACCCTATGCGTGACATGACGACATCCGGTCAACCGAGTTTCCCATGCATGCAACATATTGCCTTCAACACGGACATCAAAAGTCTCTGCCTAGAAATGACGGCGTTCTATGCGACCCAACAGCTGTTCGTAAAGGCATACGGCAACTGGCTCGGCCTCTGCCGCCTCGGAGCCTTCATCGCTGGGCAGTCAGGGTTGAAATTGACCCGATTCACGTGCTTCGCCAACGTCCAAAAAATGGACAAGTCGCCCATGGCCGGTCCGGGGCGAGACGCTCTACATCAGGAGGTGCGAGTCGCTGCTGGCCTAGCAGTAACATCGGAAGAGGTGGAGAACGTTCATGGCTAAGAAGCGTGACAAGAGGTCGCAATCGCCTATCTTATTTGACGTCAACGGCCGGCGCGGGCGCGTGTGGCCGGACGCGCCGCCACCCGACATCGCTCCGCTAAAGCCGACGGCTGTATATGACACATATTGGCGGTTCGCGGTCGAGCGGCAGGAGATCTTTTTTTCGCGCGCAGCCGGGGAACCGCCGCCTTGGACGGAAGACAAAATCCTCGCCGAATTCAAATTCACGAACGCGTACCGCGCCGCAGACCGGGTCAGTCAGTACCTGATCCGCAGCGTGATTTACCGAAATGACTTGCCGAACTCAATCGAAGAAGTGTTCTTCCGCACGATGCTTTTCAAACTGTTCAACAAAGTCGAGACGTGGGAACTGCTCGAAAGTGAGTGCGGTCCAATAACCTGGTCCGCATTCAACTTCAAGCGATACGCATCGGTGCTAAGCAAGGCGATGGCGCGAGCGCAGCGCATTTACTCCGCGGCCTACATCATGCCGTCTGCAAGTACATTCGGATACGCCGGCAAGCACAGCAACCACCTGGCATTGCTTGAGCAGATGATGTTAGATGGATTGCCGCAAAAGGTCGCGCGGGCAGGCCGCATGCAGGATGGCTTCAACCTGTTGGTTGATTATCCGTCAGTCGGCGATTTCTTGGCGTACCAATTCATCACCGACATCAATTACACTGAGATCACGGCCTTCAGTGAGAATGAGTTTGTGGTACCTGGTCCTGGAGCGCTCGACGGCATCAAGAAATGTTTCGAGGACACCGGCGGCCTCACCCCCACCGAAGTCATCGGATTTATGCAGCAACGCCAGGACGCCGAGTTCCGACGCCTCGGGATTACGTTCCGTTACCTCTGGGGTAGGCCTCTACAATTGATCGACTGTCAGAATCTGTTTTGCGAGGTGGGCAAGTACGCCCGCCAGAGTCATCCCGATGTGAAGGGCGTCACCGACCGGATGCGGATTAAACAAAAGTTCCGGCCCAGCAATGGGCGGATCAGGTATTGGTTCCCGCCTAAGTGGGGCATCAACGAGAAGATTGCCGGAAAATAGGTCGGGCTTTGCGAACGAGGTGAACGATGGACCTGCGTGATTATCAAACCGCTGCTGCACAGACGGACTGCATCCCCTTGGGGCCGCATTCTGACCTGCTTGTACCATTATTGGGCCTGGCCGGTGAGGTCGGTGAACTACAGAGCGAGTACAAGAAGGCGTTGCGTGACGGTGATACGCTGGGGTTATATCGAAACCGGTTTGCCGAAGAACTCGGAGACGTGATGTGGTATGTGGCTGATCTGGCCAACAAGCTGGGGTTTGATCTCAATAAAATCGCCGAACTCAACCTGGAAAAAAGTCGCGAGCGCTGGGGGCGGCGGTGCGGGCTGACAGCACCGCGACCGGCGTTCGACCAAGATTACCCCGAAGCAGAACGTCTGCCCCGTCGCCTTCGTGTGGAACTTCGAACGGAAGAAGTCAGCCCAGGTCGAAAGGTCGTGCAAGCCTACGTCGGCAGCTGCAAGCTAGGGGACCACCTAACCGACAACGCCTACGTCAGGGATGGCTACCGGTTCCACGACACATTCCATTACGCATTCGCCGCCGTACTTGGCTGGTCGCCGATTACGCGATGGCTGTTAAACCGGAAGCGGAAATCCCAGACTGAAGTCGACGAAGTAGAAGATGGAGCGCGTGCGAAGGCAGCAGAAGAGGCCATCTCGATATTTGTGTTCTGCCACGCGAAGGAATACAACTGGCTGGAAGGGAAAGCCAGCGTAAGCTCGGAAATGCTGCGGTCGATCAAATGGATGGCAACCGGGTTGGAAGCCGCGAAATGCACGAGCGGGGAATGGGAGGATGCAATCATCCAGGGGTTCGCCGCCTGGCGCGTTATCGAACGCAACCACGGTGGCGTGCTTTGTCTGGACCTTGACCAAAGAACGATCACTGGGTTACCGCCGGAGTGATGGATGGGTCAGGCTTGGACCGCGATCGCGCTCGCCACGGCCACCGACTCAGTGTGGCTGATGCTGACGAGCCACCGGCCGACGCCGAGGCAATCTGCCGCCGCCTTGGCTGCACCGAGGAGACGGACCTCGGGACTTCCGTCAGGCCGTCGGGCGACTTCGACCTGGCGCATAGCGATGTTCCCCGTGAATCCGGTGCCAAGGGCTTTGGCGATCGCCTCTTTTGCGGCTAGGCGGCCAGCAAAAAATGAAACTCGCTCCTCGGGGAGGTTTTCCGTCTCACGCTCGGCTGCCGTGAATGTGCTATGCAAAAAATCGTCTTCCATCTTGGTGAGGAGTACCCGTACGCGAGCGAGGTCAGCGACGTCGATTCCATGACCCAATATCATTCCTACATCCCCCTGTTCAAAGCACCTGCGGAATCTCGGTATCCCCGCAGCAAAGATACGACTGCTATCTTCCCGACTATGCGGCGGTCTGCGTCGCAAGGTATGTTATAGGGCTGGCGTCAAGCTGCGGCGTGGCGATTGGGACCAACGATGCCCGGCATCGAGAAGGAGACGACTGTGGTGTTCTGGAGCGACAAGACACTGCGGGGGAAGGGGCAATCACTTGTTCAGCCGTACCGCGAGGAACGAGTCCAGCACGGGGCCTACGAGCTTAGTGTAGGAAGTGAGGCGTACATCACCACCGAGGGAAAAAAATCGAAGGTGACGCCGGACACGCCAGTGAAAATCCCTCCCGGACAATTCGGCCTCCTCATCACGCGCGAGGTGGTCGTCGTGCCCATAAAAGCGATAGCCTTTATCTCCATCCGGGCCGGAACTAAGTTCCGTGGCTTGGTGAATGTGTCCGGTTTTCATGTTGATCCGGGTTACAATGATCGACTCATGTTCTCCGTATACAACGCGGGGAGCCAGGATATTATTCTGGATTACGACCAACCAGTCTTTCTGATCTGGTTCGCCGATCTTGATGAGGACACCGAAAAGCCGTACCCGCCACGAACGGGTGAACCGAGAGGAATCAGCGCCGACGACATCATGAAGATTCAAGGTGAGGTCGCGTCGCCCGCCGAGTTAAAGAAGGAAATTGAGAGCCTGAAAACTGAACTCAAAGAAGAGTTCCACATCACCGAGCAAAGCCGGCTCTACAATCGTGGCTTGTTGACGGTTATTCTTAGTCTCGTGGTAACCCTCATTGCTTCCATTCTGGGGTGGATCATCATTAAGCCCACCTTCGATAAGACCTCACCAACTCCGCTACCAGCCTCTCAAACTGCGCCCACGACGGAAGTCGCACCTGGGCCGTCAAATGGTCATGAGAAGCAACCTGATTTGCTCAAATCGAAATCAGGCAATAAGGGCGTCTGATAGCCGTGCAGACTCGAAGGTGAGTCGTGACTTGAGCCGTCAACCCGCATGAGCCGGCTGCTGAGTTTGGGTCGTTATTCAACTATGAATTGGACACGCCTGATTTTGACTGTCTCCCTTCTCGCGAATGTTGCGTTGATCGCGGTATTTGCATTTCGGGAGAGCCAGAGGTTTCTTTGGGAATCTGAAGCGCCGAGGTGGGCAAAGTACGCAGGCGCAATGCAAGCACATGCTGATTTTGGTAATGGCGTGCGACGGTTTTACCGTGCTGTGCCAGCGGCATCCGTAAATGAACGCGCAATGTTCACGGGCGAGCACGACGGAACCGCAGAAGTATGGACGCACCTTTATTTTAATGGGCAGGGTGTCGATTCGCGCCGCACCGCAGAGGCATATGTGGATGCTTACAATAAACGGATGCGAGGCTACATCGCTGATCCAAATTCTTACAAACTGAATGGGCTGTCAGCCAATCAACGGGATGACTGACAGTTATCGTGTATTTTGAATCCATCTCAGGCAAGTGAGCGAATTCCTTCGGCGTCAAGTATGGAACTAATTCGTTGGAACCCGCGCCTCAGTCATCCCTCAAGGCGGAGCACTCCGGGTAAAATCCATAACGTTTGGCGGCTTGGTCTCTCGCTCGCGGCGATCATTCAGCCGGTCATGACGTCCGTCGGGGTGTTCACCTTCCTGGCCGGGGTGCTGTACCTGCCGGCCCTCGCCCCTTCGCGGGTTGAGATGATCGGCCTCCTCCTACTGCTTGCCGCCGTCGCCTTGCTATGCCACGCGGTCGGGCTCCTGACCGCCATCCTCGAACGTTTGGACGGAGGGGTGACAAATCCGCCGAACCGCTAAATGGCCTTAAAGGTTGATTGACCTTCCTTCCACGCCGACGATTTCTCGGAAATGAGACTGAGGAGCCCAGGTCGCGCCGGGGTTTTTTTGTTGCCTAAAAATGTCCGGAGGCGTTTTTTGGTGACCCTGCCTGCTCATTTTTTTTGACCCTCTTGCGGAATTCTCCGCTCAAACCGCCGCGAGCATGCAATATAGTGGTAAAGCGCTTCCTGGAGATAAAGCCGATGCCGCAATCCTCGCTTGGCGACTTGATGACCTACCTGCGCAAGGTCTGCGCTTCCCAGGAAGCCAACCACCTGCCCGATGGCGATCTTGTAACGCGTTTCGTGGCCAATCGCGATGAAGCCGCCTTTGCAATCTTGGTCCAGCGGCACGGGCCGATGGTGCTCAGCGTTTGTCAACGTCTGCTGAGCGACGGTCATGCCGCCGAGGACGCTTTTCAGGCGACCTTCATGGTCCTGGCTCGCCGAGCCGCTTCCGTCCTGCGAAATCAACCGCTGGCCGGCTGGTTGTACGGCGTCGCTCGCCGCATTGCCGTCAGGGCGGCGGCTCAAACCACCGCTCGCCAGAGCAGGGAAAGGCGGCACATCGCCATGCAATCCCCAACGCCCTCGGATGATTTGAACTGGCGGGAGCTGCGTACCGTTTTGGATGAAGAAATCGGCCGCTTACCGGAGAAATACCGCCTGCCCGTCGTGCTTTGTTACCTGGAAGGCCAAACGCACGAAAAAGCGGCAAGGGAACTCGGCGTTGCCAAAAGATCGCTGACCACACGGCTGACGCGTGCCCGGGAATTGCTTCGCGGCCAACTGGAACGGCGAGGAATTACGCTTTCGATTGCAGCTTTGACCACGGCGCTAGCAGACAATGCGCTGGCCACGCCGATGGCAACGATGTTGGCACTCAACACGGTCAAGGCGGCGGCCAGTATCGCGGCGGGAAAAGCGGTGGTCGGCGGTTTGGTCTCGGCTCGGGCGCTGCTTTGGGCCGAGCAGGCGATGACGGGGATTGTGAAGGCGAAGATGGCGGTTTGTGTTTGTGTGTTGGCCGTGGGCGTGGCGTTGGGTGGCGCGGGGCTGGCGGGTTATGATGGGCCTGAATCGGCAAATCCTCCGCTCGCCGAGCATGTGCAATCGCCCTCGCCGAAAGTTGCGACCCAGCCGCCGCAAAAGAAAGAGCCGGCGGCTGCCGTTGACTTGTTTGGCAACCCGCTGCCTGATGGTGCGGTGGGGCGCTTGGGGACCAAACGCTTTCGAGTCGGTCAATTCGCACGTCACATCGCCTATTCACCCAACGGCAAAAATCTCACGGCCATTTCTGATTGGGGACAAATTGAGCCCCGACTGTATGTGTTCGACGCGGTCACAGGCGAAGTGTTGCAAAACATAGCCGCCGCAAGCACCGACTGGGTGTTGGCCATTTCACCTGATAGCAAAACGCTTGTCACACGTTTGAGAGGGTTGCCGGACAACACCATCGCGCTCGTCGATATCGCTTCAGGCAAAGCGCTTCATGAATTTGAAATGCCAAGCGATCCGAAAAGAGTTTCGGTCCATGCCGTGGCTTTTTCACCTGACGGATCCACCGTGGTGGGGGCCGGAATTGAGGTTTCCAGTGGAGCAGCGCGGGTGGTTTTCTGGGAATCCGCGACGGGAAAAGTGCAGAGAATCCTTAAAGGGGACAAGGGCGACCAACTATATACCATCGCATTTTCACCCGACGGTGCATCACTTGCCACAGCTGGCGCCGGCCGGCGGATTTGCTTCTGGGACGTAAAATCCGGCACTGTCTTGCACAAAATCGAAGCGCACACAGAAAGCCTGCACGTGGAGCTTCAGGAGGAAGGATGCATTGGCCGGGTGGCGTTTGCCAGCCAAAGCAAGACGATGGTGTCCATTGGTTTGGATGGCATCATTTGCTTATGGGATTATGAGCATGGCAAACTGCTGCGCCAGTTGAAAGGCGACATGGCAACGATGCTAACAATGGCCATTGCGCCCGACGCAAGCATGGTTGCCTCGGGTGGGCGGAACGGGTCGATTGCTTTATGGGACACCAAAGCGGGCAAAAAAATCAGAGGCTGGCAGGCACATGCCATGGACATTAACTCGCTGGCATTCTCACCAGATGGAAAAACCTTGGCGTCGACGGGGCAAGGTGATCACTCGATCCGGCGGTGGCATACCGACACTGGGAAGGAGATCGACCCAGTAGATGCACCGACGGGCCAGACAACTGTTTTGCGTTTTGCACCGGATGAAAAAAAGCTACTGTCCTGCGGAGACGACGCCAGGATTTTTGATTGGAACTTGGCAACGTTTCGTAGTAACGGCCAACTGTTCCAAGGCCCGTTTGGGCCCATCGGGGACGGCTGGCACTGCCGGACTTTTGATTTGTCGCCCGACGGAAAAGTGCTCGCAATGCACGGCCATTGGTGGAAAGACTCCAGTTCGAGCCAAGATACTGTAATTCGGTTCTGTGATGTCGCGACGGGCAAAGAACTCCGCACCTGGCCGCTGCCCAAAGAGCATTTGCATTGGGAGCTCAAATACTCACCCGATGGAAAATACCTGGTTACCGGCGGCACAAATGGGGTGTTGCTCTGGGACGCGAACACTGGCAGCGTCGTCCAAACCTTGACGCTTAATGGAAACCACAACCGGCAGATTGTCTTTTCACCGGATGGCCGCCTTTTAGCAATGGCCAACAATTCAACGAGGACCATTACTATTTGGGACATTGCCGCCAAGAAGGAATTATTGAGCTGGGACAGTGGACAAGATCGCACGGGACCAATGCTCTTCTCACCTGATGGCACTCTGCTGATTTCGGCGACCGCAAGATCTGTCGGCAAAAGTAGTGCCATCGAAATCCGAGTTTGTGAGGTTAAATCTGGTAAACGGCTCGTGCAATTGGATGGCCTTGGAGACACCAAGGTCCAGCAAAGCCCCGGTCCTCTTGCGGTTTCGCCTAATGGACGAATCATGGCCCACAGCGTGCTTCAGTATTGGGAAATTGGCGGGAGGCGAGTCTCATCATGCAAAATCTTTGTGCTGGAGACGATGACCGGCCAAAAAATCCGCGAAATTGAGGCCCCACAAGGTGATGTGTTTTCCCTGGCCTTCGCCCCCAATGGCCGCACGCTCGCCTCCGCTGGTGCCGATTCCACCATCATCCTCTGGGATCTCACCGGCCAACCAAAGCCAACGGCGTTGTCCCCCAAAGACCTCGATGCCCTCTGGTCCGATCTGGCCGCGGACGCCTCCAAGGCGGAAAAAGCCATCTGGCAACTCGCCTTCGCTCCGAAACAAAGCCTCCCATTTCTCAAAGAGCGGATGTTGGTCCCGCCCGCTCCCGCCGAGCAACTCGCCAAGCTCATCGCCGATCTTGACAGCGACCGCTACGCCGTGCGGCAAGAAGCGGTTCAAGCATTGGAAAAGCTGG
>DASRAT010001091.1:0-11280 GCA_035638015.1 Gemmataceae bacterium
TTGCGGCTGCACCACGACGGAGTGGCCGCCGACCGACGAAGGCACATCGGCGACGACTCTGCCGACGACCGGCGCGTGTGCATCTGCCGCCAACGACGACGCTTGCGTTCCCACCCGCTTGGCCACGAATTCCTGGTGAAACTCGCTGGCCTGAAATTGCTGTTCCCACTCCGTGTGGTCGCGCTCGCCGATGCGGTCGTAGATGTCGCTGATGCGCTTGACGTTGAAATAGCGCGGCGCCTCGGCTGGCGGACCGTAGTAAACCACTTTGCCCCGGGCCAGCACCAAACACAAATGACATCGATCGACGTTGTCCACGTTATGGGTGATGCAAATCAGCGACTTGCCTTCGTCGGCGAGCTGGCGGAAAAGCCGCATCATGCGGGCCTCTGTGCCGGCGTCCAGGCCGCTGGTCGCCTCGTCGATGTAGAGCAGGCACGGCCGGGCCAACAGCTCGGCGCCCAGACTGACGCGCTTGATTTGGCCGCCGGAAAGGTTGGCCACCAGCGTGTCGCGGTGCGGGCCCAGTTCCATGACCCTGATGACTTCCTCAATGCGGGTCGTTAGCTCGTTGCTGCTGGTGTCCGGCGGCAGCCGCAGCCGGGCAGTGAAATACAGGGCCCGCTGGACTGTGAGCTGAGTGTGGACAATGTCGCGTTGAGGAACGTAGCCGAGCGACTGACGGAAATTGTCGAAGTAACGGTAGAAGTCCTCGCCGTTGGCCAGCACCTTGCCGCCGGTGGCCCAGCGGCGGCCGTTGAGGCAATCCATCAGCGTGGTTTTGCCCGAACCGGACGGGCCGAGCAAGCTGACAAACTCCCCCGGCTCCACGACCAGATTGATGTCATCCAGCAATTTGCGCCGCTGGCCGCCCTTGACCAGGACGGTTTTTTCGAGTTGCCGAGCTTCCAGCCGCAGGCTCCGGCTGCTGTCAACGGTGCAGAGATTGCCGGCGCTGGCGGTGAACAGAAACGGGCCGATGCCGACGGCGGACTGGGCGTCGAGAAAAACGGGGATGGTAATGCGGTGGCCGTTGACCGAGATGCCGTTGACGCTGTCCAGATCGGTCAAGCGAAGCCGGCCGTCCGGCAAGCGCTCCAGCAGGGCGTGATGCCTCGAGATCATCGGATGGGACAGGCAAACATCACAATCAACGGAGCGGCCGATCAAAAGCATGGTTTTGTCGGCGAACAGAGTGTCGAGCGGCGTGACGCGCCGCGATTCGCCGCGAGTGTTGAGAGGCGGACCGTCATAGCGGATGGTGGTGTCGCCGCGGCGGCTCGGCGCCGGCGGGGTCAGTGTTTTGCCGCAATGCGGACAGGTAGGAGCATCCGGCGCCGTTTCGCGGCCGCAGTGGGGGCAGAGCTTCATGAGGAATGGTAAACAGACGGAGAGACGAAAAGACAAGAGATTTCGACGTGTTCACTTCCCTGCCGTCGACTTCTTCATCAGCCCCAGCATCGCCTCCACACCCTTCTCCACCCCCGCAATCCTTTCCTGATTGAGTTGCCCGCCCGCGAAACCAATCGACGACACGACGGCATGCTTCCAGTAAAGCACCACAGTCACTTCCGCATTGTCCGCCAGCTTGTATTGCTGAGCGATCTTGTCCGGTGGCGCACAGGTGACGATCAAACGCTTGAACGCCTTGCCTTCCGTCTCGGCTTTGAGAAAGTTCACCATTTTTTCGCGCTCCACCGTCTCGACCGCGACGCCTTTCGCCAGGCCGACCGGGTCATTACCTTTGGCGTCTTCGGTGGCGCCGCTGCGCGCCTGCGGAGCGAGGAAAACCACAAAGCTCTCCAGGCCGGTGTCGTCGTGGCGATCGTCCGCGAGCTTGCCGAGGGCTTCGAGTAGCTTCTTGACTTCGGGATCAATGCTGTCAGGCTGCGTGCGGACGAAAACCAGGGCGACAGGGTTGAGCCGAAACTCAGTGACCAGACAGTGCTGCCGGCCGGCGAATGGGCCGTTGATGTTGAACGGTTGAAACGACCCCGGCAAGACGGAGTCCGGTTGCGGACCGGATTTAAGTGGTTCGGGCTGTGCGGCCGAAAAGCCGCTGGCTGCCAGGACGACAGACATGACTGCGAAACAACGAAACATGGCGGCAATCCTCCCGGATGAGTGCGTTTTGTCCAGCATGACGGACCACGGCCAATCCGTCAATGGCGGCAGCGGAACCTCGGCGAGGAATCCCCAAAACGCACCCGGTCAATCGGCTCTGTAGGAAAAAAAAGCCCTCGGTCCAGCAGGACCGAGGGCTTTTGATTCCCCCACCCTCCCCTCCCCCTGTGCTAGGGGGAGGGTTATAGCGAGGATTTACCGCTTGGCGGGCGTCTTGCCGCTGGTCGGGTGGGTCTTGCAGCCTTCGGTGCAGCCACAGCAGACCGGGGTGTTGTTGATCGTCAGGCAGCAAGTGCAACCGCAGTCCATACAGCAGGACAGGCAATCGCAGCAGGCCTGAATCATTTCGCAGCAATTGGTGTCGCCGCTCGTGCAGGTCATGCAGAAACCGTTTTCGGTCATTTCATAACGGCACACACCCATCGTGAAGTTGCACACGCAACAGGTGATGCCATTGAGCGTGCAGCAACAGCTGCACATTCCGCCGGCCAACATGTTGCACAGATTTTGCACCATGCTCGTGGCCATTTTGTCGTCACAAACGCAGGTCAGCTTGAAGCCGCCCGTGCACTTTTCGACCTTGAAGGTGCAACGCGGCACCATCAGGAAGTTTGTGCCCGGCGTCACCGCCGTGGGGGTGCCGACCGTGGGAGTCCCGTAGCCCGGGAAGCCCACCTGCGGAACGACCGAACTGGTTCGTTCCATCATCATCGTGCTGGACATCAATCGAACTCCTTTCACTGGCCGGCAATCTTCGCCGGTCCGACCCTGAAGTTGTCCCGCCCGGAAGCCCTACCTTCGGGCCATCCCCGGTATGTTGGGGAAATTATAGACAAACGTACCTCAAGAATGCAACGATATTTACGGAGAAAAATCGTTACAACCGTTACAACCCCACCTTTTGGCGATAGCTTCCGTTGCTTAATGTGAACAAATGAACCCTATCGTTTGGAACGCTTTCTGCACATGGTTTTGGTTGTATCGATGGCACGAACGGGACCACTCACAGTATGAAAAAGTCAAATGTTAAGCGGCCAAAACTTTATCGAGTGGTGAAGCACAGGCCGATAGGGGATGGAAAGAATCGTGCCCCGCCCCATCCCGCTGGGGACCGCACAGGAGGCCACGCCATGTTTCGCAATCGTATCACCATGTACGAACAAGAAAATAACCCGCTGCCGCAAAACCACGCCCAGGGCTTTAACCCTTGCGCTTTTTCGATGATGGCTGTGTCCGCGTGTTGTCCGCAGCAATCAGCAGTGCAGCAGTGGATTTACCAGCAAGCGTTCCAGGCGGCTCAGGCGTGTGTGCGGCCGTCGATTTTGGAACGGGATTTGTTGGGGGTTTGGAACTGAGTATTTCAGGTTAAACGAGCCGCCGGGCTTGTCCCGGCGGAATTCGGCGGGGATAAACCCCGCCGCTCGTCAAAACACCGGCGGCTGCTCATTCGTCAATTGATTGGCCACCGCCAGCGACTCCAGCGTCCCCGCATCGGTCCAAAACCCTTCCAGAAAACTGTAACCGAGCCGGCCCTGCTCCAGGAAATGCCGGTTCACGTCGGTGATTTCCAATTCACCTCGGCCGCTGGGCTTGAGCGTTTTGATGATCTGGAAAACGTCCGGCGGGTAGACGTAAATGCCGGCCACGGCGAAATCGCTCTTGGGATTGTCCGGCTTCTCCTCGATGCTCACCACGCGCTCGCCCTTTAGCTCCGCCACGCCGTAGCGCGAGGGGTCATGCACCTTCTTGAGGGCGACCCAGGCGTAATTGGGATGCTTGCCTGCCGCGATCATTAGCGGTTTGAGCGAATCGTGAAAGATGTTGTCGCCGAGAATTACGACCAATCGGCGATCGGCGCAAAACAACTCGGCCAAACCAAGAGCTTGAGCAATGCCGCCGGCTTCGTCCTGAACGCGGTAGGTCAGCGAACAGCCATGCTCGCGGCCGGAGCCGAGCAACTCGACAAAATCGCCCATGTGCTCGGTGCCGGAGACGAGCAGAACGTCGCGAATGCCGGCGCCGACCAGCTTTTTCAAGGGGTGGTAAACCATCGGATAGGGGCCGACGGGCAACAGGTGCTTGTTGGTCACCTTGGTCAGTTCGCCGAGACGGGTGCCTTTGCCGCCGGCGAGGATGATGCCGCGAGGGGTCATGGGGCGGATTCCTTGATGCGGTTCATGTGCGGGCCCGCGAGGGTCTATTGATTTTAGGCAAATTGCCTGTGCGTGGCGAGCGTCGGCCTTACGGCTCGACGCTCGCCAAATTCCAGATCAGCACGGTGGTGTCGGCGCTGCCGGAGGCGAGCAGGCGGCTGTCGGGGGAGAAGGCAATCGCCTCGATGTCTGCAACATGACCCTTTATCTGCCGGCGAAGCTTGCCGGTCGTAGTCTCCCAGATTCGTATCACATTGCCACCAGCTATTCCAACGTCTGCAAGCATACGACCGTCGGCGGACCAGCACATCTGGATCTCGCGGGAATTCCGCCCTCGCTTTTGGTCGACGAAGCAGTGAATTTCCTTGCGCTTCGCCAGGTCCCAAATTCGCACGTCATTGGTGTTGGAAGTCCAACATGCCAAGTATTTACCATCGGGAGAAAACTTCAGGCAACAACTTACATGGCCAATTTCATCAAATGGTTGGCCAAGGCTGAATCGAATTCTCCCTGTTTCAACATCAGCTATGTGAACCACGCCTACATCGTCCATTCGGGCGAATTGGTTTTCGTCAGTTGAAAATGTCAAGTCACCGAGAGTCCAGGCCCGCGGAACTTTACAAAGCTCCTTGCCGCTGCCTGTGTCAAAAATGGATCGCGAAGGCGAATTGTCGTTGGGGCGAGACACAAAATAGCGACCTAGCGGAGAGAAATACCCGGGCGCGTAACGAGGATCCTGGTCGATCAATTGTGGCTTGCCCAACTTTTTTCCCGTGGTGAGATCGACAAATACCGCGCCACCACCGTTAAGAACCAGGCCTCTCTTGTGGTCTTCGGACGCTGTTCTGACATTGAGTTTCTTCACCAAAGTCTTGGCCTTGGATAGACCAATGACCTTTCCTGTGGCGAGATCCCAGTTCAAAAGCTCGTCGGTTGGAAACTGGGACCACTCTTCTGAGCTGCCCGTGTTGATAGATCTGCCGTTTGAGGAAAAGGCCAGGTAAGAAACCGGTTCACGATGGCCGTCCTGTAACAAACGCGGTGAGCCACTGGCAACATCGAAAAGCTGAAGATGACCGTCCACGGCCACCATCAGTGATTTGCCATCAGGCGAAAACGCTGCTTTGATGCCAAAGCCAACGCGCCGTTTGCCCAGAAAATTCAGTTCGCGAAGCGGCAACCGGCCGGTGACATCCCAAAGTGCAAACTTCCTACCCCCCACGGCTACGGTTTTTCCGTCAGGAGACGCCGCCACTGGCGCCGAGACCTCCAATGGATTCTTGCCTTGCGTCAACCGCGCTTGATCTTTGCCGGTGGCGGCGCCGCAAATTCGGATTTCATCCGACCAAGTCGAATATGCCAACGATTTGCCGTCGGCCGAAAAAACCAAATGCGTGCCAGCTTCGTCACCATCTTTTCGCCAAAGCTCTTTGCCGGTGGTCGTGTCCCAGGCCACGAGCACTTTATCGGGCTCAATTCCTACTACGTGCCCGCCGAATGCATGACCCAAATGCGCAACTAACACCTTGGCATCGGCGGAAAATGCGGCCTCGTGAATGGCATTGGCTGTTACCGCGAGCTTTTTGCGCTCGCCCAAACAATTCCATGAACGCACAACCTTTTGTTGAGCCACGTCCCACCAACGCACGTCGCCCATTTGGGTGACAGAAACAAGCTCATTGTTGCTATTGACGGTGAAAGCACGGGTGTAAGTGCTATTTTCCGTATATTCGGCCGTTTGCTTGCCTGTAGCCAGACTCCACAAAGTGAGGGAGTTAAACTCCTTGCCCGCCAGTAAGGTGCCATCAGGAGACAAAGCTATGGCCCTGAAACCCATGTCACATTTAACCGGCTTAGCGCATTCCTTGCCTGTGGCAATGTCCCAAAGATAAACCCCGCCGACTTGGCGACCGTTGTTGGATGTGGAAATTACCCGTTTGCCGTCCGGTAGAAACGCAAACGCAGTAATGAATTCCCTATCAGGGTCGGTATGCCGCATGCGCGTCGTACCCAAACGCGCAATCGCTCCCGCCGGCAGCGGATCGCCCAACGCATCGACGCGGTCTTTGCCCGCCGGCTGCGCATGAACGCTCGACACTGCAACGAAGATCGCAAACAAAATAGCAATGAGGCGTGCAATCATGGCGATAGCCTCGTGGCGACAACTAACGGTTGGCGGGCATCCCTAGCATATCCGACCTTCGCCACTCTTGCAAACGCCTCCCGCCGTGCCTATGAAAACTCCAGGTTGTTTTCTTGAGGAGAGCGTGGACATGGCCGAGGCGCGGATGACATTGCCGGTGGTGCGGACGTTTGGGGAAACTTCTCGCAAGGACCTGTGGTGGCTGCAGCCGCTGGTCGTTTTTCTGGGATTGTCGGCGTTCATCGTCTATTCCACCTGGGCGGCGCTGCAAAACGCCCACTATTACACCAACGACAAGGGCAGCAATTACCTGTCGCCGTTTTACTCGCCCGAGCTTTTCGGCGCATCGCCGCACGCGGTGTTCGGCCCCAAGCCAGCGTGGTGGCCAGTCTGGCTGCTGTTCTCGCCCGCGTTTTTCATTCTCTGGGCGCCGGGCGGTTTCCGCTTTACTTGCTATTACTACCGCGGCGCGTACTACAAGGCGTTTTGGGCTGATCCGCCCAACTGCAGCGTCGGCGAGCCACGCAAAAGCTATTGGGGTGAACGCACGCTGCCGCTGATCTTGCAAAACATCCATCGCTATTTTCTGTACTTGGCGCTGCTGTTCCTGATCTTCCTGACCTGGGACGTGATCCAGGGCTGCCGCTTCAAGAGCGACAGCGGCGACGGCATGCGTTTTGGCATCGGCGTCGGCACGTTCGTGCTGCTGGGCAATGTGATTCTGCTCGGCGGTTACACTCTGGGTTGTCATTCGTTTCGCCATCTCGTCGGCGGGGTGCTGGACACCCTATCGAGTTCACCCGGGCGGCACAAGGTTTACGATTGCGTCAGCTGCCTCAATCGCAGGCACATGACATGGGCATGGTGCAGTTTGTTTTGGGTGGGATTTAGCGACGTGTATGTGCGCATGGTTTCGATGGGTTACTGGTCAGACTTTAGGATCATCTAAGCAATGCCGGAATTCCAAACACACGAACACGATGTCCTGGTCATCGGCGCCGGCGGCGCCGGATTACGGGCAGCCATTGAAGCATCAGCCGCGGGCGTTTCCGTCGGCCTGGTTTGCAAATCACTTTTGGGCAAAGCCCACACCGTCATGGCCGAGGGCGGCATCGCCGCTGCATTGGCCAACGTGGACGAACGCGACAGCTGGAAAGTCCACTTCGCAGACACCATGCGCGGCGGGCAATACGTCAACAACTGGCGCATGGCCCAGTTGCACGCTCAAGAAGCCCCGGCGCGTGTCCGCGAGCTTGAAGCCTGGGGCGCAGTGTTCGACCGCACGCCCGACGGCAAAATCCTTCAACGTAATTTCGGCGGCCATCGCTATCCGCGCCTGGCCCACGTCGGCGACCGCACCGGCCTCGAAATGATCCGCACGCTGCAAGACCACGGCATCCATCAAGGCATCGAAGTCTACATGGAATGCACCGTCGTCAAGCTGCTCAAGGACGGCGACCGTATTGCCGGGGCGTTTGCTTATTACCGCGATCGGGGCCGATTTGTTGTCTTTAAGGCGAAAGCCGTGGTGCTGGCCACCGGCGGTGTCGGCAAGGCCTACAAAATCACCAGCAACAGCTGGGAATACACCGGCGACGGCCACACGCTCGCTTACGACGCCGGCGCCGAGCTTCAGGACATGGAGTTCATCCAGTTCCATCCAACTGGTATGATCTGGCCGCCGAGCGTGCGCGGCATTCTGGTCACCGAAGGCGTTCGCGGCGAAGGCGGCGTGCTGCGCAACAAAAACGGCGAGCAGTTCATGTATAAGGACATCCCCGAACCGTACCGCAATCAAACGGCCAAGGACCCCGAAGAAGGTTGGCGTTATTGCCAGGGCGACAAGACCGCCAATCGCCCCGCCGAGCTTTTGACCCGCGACCACGTCGCGCGCTGCATTCTTCGCGAATATCGCGAAGGCCGTGGCAGCCCGCACGGCGGCGTTTTTCTCGATATTTCCTGGATCAAGGAGAAAATTCCCAACGCGCCAGAGCACATCAAACGCAAGCTGCCCAGCATGTATCACCAGTTCAAGGAACTGGGCGACATCGACATCACCACGCAGCCGATGGAAGTCGGCCCGACCACGCATTACATCATGGGCGGCGTCAAGGTGGACAGCGATTCGCAAATGTCCAAAGTGCCCGGCCTGTTCGCCTGCGGCGAATGTGCCGTGGGCATCAACGGCGCCAATCGTCTGGGCGGCAATTCGCTGTCCGATTTGCTCGTCTTCGGCAAACGAGCCGGCGAATTCGCAGCCAAATTCGCCAAGGGACAAGGCACTCCCCAGCTCGCCAACGATCAAATCGATGCCGCCTCGCGCTGGGCCTTGGAGCCGTTCGAGCGCACCGGCGGCGGCGACGAAGGACCTTATAAGGTTCAACAAGATCTCCAGGATATGATGCAAGACCTCGTCGGCATCGTACGCCGCGAGGACGAGATGCAGCGCGCTTTGGAAGGCCTGGCCAAATTGTGGGATCGTGCCAAAAAGGCCAAGGTCGTCGGCAACCGCGAGTACAACCCGGGCTGGCACACCGCTCTCGATTTACACAATTTGCTGACCGTTTCGGAAGCGATCACGCGCTGCGGCCTCATCCGCAAGGAAAGCCGCGGCGGGCATTTTCGTGATGATTATCCCGACAAGGCAGCAGCGTTCGGCAAGGTCAACCTGGTGGCCCGCAAGGGGCCAGATGGCAAGATGCAAGTGGAGCAAGTGACGATCCCGGAAATGCCGGCGGATTTGAAGCAGGTGATTGAGGAGAATAAGTAATGGCTGCCCTCGAAATGGCACCGGCTGCACAGGCCACCGGCTCATCCCACATGGTCACCCTCCGCATCTGGCGGGGTGACTCCCAAAACGGCAAGTTCGAGGATTACGCCACCCCGATCACCGAAGGCATGGTCGTGCTCGACGCCGTCCATCAGGTGCAAGCCACGCAGGCTACCGATCTGGCCGTCCGCTGGAACTGCAAGGCCGGCAAATGCGGCTCCTGCTCCGCCGAGATCAACGGCAAACCTCGCCTTATGTGCATGACGCAATTGAAAGACGTGCCGCAAGATCAGCCCATTGTGCTGGAGCCGATGCGGGCCTTCCCGCTGCTTAAGGACCTGGTCACCGACGTCTCCTGGAACTACCGCGTCAAAAAGAAAATCATGAAGTTCCAACCGCGCAAGCCCGATGCCCCCGACGGCACCTGGCGTATGCAGCAGGCCGACATCGACCGCGTCCAGGAATTCCGCAAGTGTATCGAGTGCTTTCTGTGTCAGGACGTCTGCCACGTCCTCCGCGACCACCAGTTGCACGAGCAATTCATCGGCCCGCGTTTTCTGGTGCATATCGCCGGCCTGGAAATGCACCCGCTCGACACCGCCGACCGCATTCCGGAATTGAAAGAAGCCAACGGCATCGGTTATTGCAACATCACCAAGTGCTGCACCAAGGTCTGTCCGGAGCATATCACGATCACGGACAATGCGATCATTCCACTCAAGGAACGCGTGGTCGATGAGTTTTACGATCCGCTGATTAAGGTGTTGCGGTTTTTGTGGCCGAAGAAAAGTTAGTCCGCCACTCTCCGCAGGTTATAATGCATGGAGGAGAATCCCCATGCCTTTGCGTGACCACTTTCGACCACCGCTCGACGATGAAACCCAATGGGAAGGTTTCCACGGCGGCTGGCCCATGATGATTGTCGCATCGTTGACGCGGAAACTGCCTCCGCGTTATGTGGCCGCACCTCGCGTCCACTTGGGCACCTCAGTCGAAATCGATGTCGCAGCCTACGAAAAAGATAGCACGCCGACAATTAACGGTAACAATGGTAATGGCGGCATTGCGACCGCAGTATGGGCCCCTCCGAAACCGACATTGGCGGTGACCACCGACCTGCCGGCACTCGACGAATACGAAGTAAAAGTTTACGACACCAAGCGAGGCCGCCGTCTCGTGGCGGCCATCGAATTGGTCAGTCCAGCCAACAAGGACCGGCCGGAGCACCGCACCGCCTTTGTAGCCAAGTGCATCGCATTACTGGAAAATCGCGTTTACGTTGCTATTGTCGATCTGGTCACCACCCGCCATTTCAATCTTTACAGCGAGTTGCTGGAAACGATCAAAGAGACTGATCCCTGCCTTGGACCCGAACCGCCCAGCATTTACGCGGCGGCGTGCAATGCTCGCAAAACAGGTGAAAAGTGGCTGCTGGAAGGTTGGGCCAATGCCCTTGCACTTGGCAAACCCCTGCCGACGTTGCCGCTCTGCCTTGCCGAAGACTTGGTTGTGCCGCTTGATTTGGAAGAGAGTTACGAAGAGACGTGCCGCATTTTGCGGATTCCATAAGTGCAAATTGGCGGGCAATCTCGCAGCACCCAATTGAAAGACATCCATCCATGGCCATGGAGCCCATGACGATCTTTTCCAGGATCGCCGACCCCGCGGTGGTCGCCCGGCGGCTTCGCGAGCTTGCGCCTGATGTCGTAATCGACGGACCTGACGCAAATTGGCGAAATGCTGTCGTCACCAGCCGCAGCTGGCTGCGTAAACGACGAATCACTCTCACGCACGACCCCGCCTATTACGCCGAGCCGAATTGGTCGACGCAAATGGCTGGCATGCGCGGCTATATTAACCGTTTCCCCGCAACGGAGCGCAAAGAGACGGTGATGATGTTGACCACCACCCTCCATTTTTCGCTGGGATTGATTTTTGACCCCGAAAATGCTGTCCCGGGGGATTCCCGTCTCGATTTGGTTTATGCCGTCGTCCAGTTGCTAGACGGTGTGGTTTTTACTCCTTCCTCATTGCGGGACGCGCATGGGCGAATCTTGTTTGGCGCTGGCGGTGAAGACGATGAAGACCCG
>DASRAT010001092.1:0-6595 GCA_035638015.1 Gemmataceae bacterium
TAACGCGACTAAGAAGGAGCGGGTGTCGGACACTTTGGGTACACGACCAATGACTTCTCGGATGGCCCCTTGGACCGTTCTGCTCAGGGAGTATGTATCGGGCGCGCCACCGGAAGCAGGCGCCAGGCCAACGCCGTTCGATGTCAGGATCGGGTAGGCGGACAAGTTGTCTACGGAACCACGGATGCCGCGGATGTCAAACCGTTGCGTAAAGCCCGAATCATCCTGCAATTCGAAGAAATTCCGAATATTGCGAGCTATGAAATCCTTTAGGTCCTTCAGACGATCTTTGCTATCCACGACTTCGAGCACATTGTCCGGCTTATTCTTGAATAGAATGAGAAAACTCGGTCTGGCAGGATTGCCGCCGGAGGGTTTACCATCCAGGAGGTTCTGAAAATCCACGCTCAGCGCATCGCAAAAAGTCGCGCTGGTTTGGAATCTGCCAATCGTAGCCGCGAGCTCTTGCATGGTGGGATCAGTGGGGCTGTTTTTCAATTTGTCGAGAAAAGCCGCAATCGATGTTGCTGGCAGCGGTGGAGAGCCATTGTCCCCCGCTTCGTCCTGGGCTCGTTTTTCGAAATTGATGGTCAGCGGTGGTTGCCCATTGCCAACGGTGTCGCAAAACAGTTGCTGCGGCGGGCTATCCTTGGGGAGACTCGTCGCCAAACGCTCAAAGGCTTTTGCAAGGTCGGTATAGCGCAGCTGTAAAGAAAGTAGACTGTCGAAAAGCAAGTCCGTATTCATAGTAGAACTCCACAAATCTATGCATTGCATTGGAAGCCACACAGCCGGGCGAGCGAACTCAGACCGGCAACCGGGCGACATTGTCAAATCGCATTCAGCCATTCAGGAAAGTGTCAACTTGACCGATATTCGCCGCATGGGTCGAAGAAAGTACAGCTTTCATTTGAGTCAATTCGGCGTCTGACGCGGTGTCGACCACGGCCAGATCATTATTAAGTTCAGTTGTTTCCGCACTGAGAAGAGTCAACAAATCGCGAGCTTGCTGCCGACCCGATGCACTGGTCGTGGCACGAATAAACCTGTTTAACGATTCGATGCGGGGCTGGATATCTTGCTGGCACGAAGTAATCAACGCTTTGACCTGAGCCTTGAGTGGGCCGTTTGTGGCAACGCCGCTTAGCGCCTTAATTGAATTCACCAAATCCTTTTGCGCCGCGGTGCCGTCGCTGGTATTCCCAGTCGTAATTGCATCCTTCAGCATGCCAAGGAGGGCATTGGTCAATTCGGATTCAGGTTTCTCGATCTCGGCCTCAACAATTCTGATGACGGTGCTCGGATTGTCATGGCGACCAGCAGTCGCTGAGCCCTTATGTTCAGGTTGCTTTGCCATTGGCGTTTCCCTTTTTCGTGTAAGTTTCATTCCCGTCCAGCCACAAGCTTCCCTCGTTTCCCCACAATCTGTTGCCCCACGGCAACATTGTGTATCGTCACCTGCCCCGCCGTGGCGTATTCCGCCAGATCCTGCCAGCTGCGGGACAATGCCCTTGATGCCGCCCGCCAGGGCTTGCGCAAATCTTGCAAGGCCGCTTTAACGTCCGCCACCCAGTCGCTCCAATGTTTGGGATGACGGCGGGCCAAGTCCTTGAGGTCCGCCTTTTTTCGGGCGCTCAGCAAAACGCGAGCGGGGCCGCGACGCAGGCATTTCATAAACTGCTGGCATTTGCTCAAGGCGTCCCGGACACGGCGGATGTCGTTGTTTTTGACCAGTTCGCGTCTGGCCCTTTGAGTGGTCCGCCTCGCTTTGCGCAACCAGCCTATGGCGTCCCGGGCGGCGTCGCTGATTTCTCCGGCCAGGTAATGCTCGTGACCGTCGGGCGTATCGCAGGCCCGGTTTTCCACGGTTTCCACGTGAGCCGCCAGGCGTTTCCAGCGGTCGCCCAGGTCCAACAACGCCGCCTCCAGTGCCATCGCCTCACCTCCTCGCCAGCTCCTTGTAGAAATTCGCGGTGATCACGCCCGGCCTGGCCAGGCGCTGATCCACGGCGACGCGCGTGGCCCCAATCAAGAAGCGTTCCGGAATGATGCCCGGATCGTTGCCTGCGGCCAACCGGCGGGCGGCTTCTTCCACCATCGTCTGTTCCTTGCCGGCGAAGCGGATCACTTCACTCAGCTTTTTGTTGCCCAGCTCGGCGAAGGGCTGATAGCACACCGTGTCCACCACCAGACCACAGGCGTCCGCAAAGGTATTGAGCAATCTGGGCGGCATCGTTCCCGAGCGCGGGTTGGGGTAAATCCGATGCCACAGGCGCCGGTATTGATCCGCTTCCTTGGTGAATCCCATGCGCCGCAAAAGTTCAATGCTGAGCAGCGCCCGCAAATAGGGCGTGGGATGAACTCCATGCGGGGAGTAGGTAAGCACCGTTTCCACATCGCGGCCGACAATGTCGAATAAGGAGCCGACCACGGCGGGACCGCCGAGCAGCAAGGCGCTCAAGTCGGCGAACAGTTCCCGGTTCCAGCGCGTCCAGATCAATGCGACCATTCGTCCGCATTGATGGCGCAGCAATCGCAAAGCGATATTGCGCGGGACGACACGGCCCAGGCCCAGATCGCTTTGCAGGTTGTGACTGACCTCATGCAGCACGGCGCCGAGCGTCCAGGGATTGACCAGCCGATGGTAAGGCAGCTGGATCAACGGAAACGGGTTGATCTGTTTGCCCAGGCGCGTCAGCGGAATGCCGCGGCGGAATGTGGCCGGCGAAAAGCCGGTCCGCATATAGGAAAACGGCGGCGGCGCTGGAATCGACTTGGCGGTGCCGATCCCCATATAAGCAACTTGATAACAATCCAACGCAATGCGGTCGCAGCAGAGCAGCCAGGTTCCGTAGGGAGGCGACTGCCTTTGGCCGAACAACTCGAAGTAAAAATCCCAGATCTTTTCAATGCCCTGCACCCAGCGATGGGCCTTTGTCTTGAGATCGACAACGTGCTGTAGCGCGGCTGTTGCCGGACGGCGAATGGCCCCTTCGGCGGCGGCGCCGACCCTGCGGGTAACTTTCAAAAGCCCGCTTCGGAGCTTGCCAATAAGCCCATTGACCGTGTCAATGTGGGAGTCGGTCGGCGCCGGCGGGCCGTTGCCAAATTCGTCGCGCCTGAAGGGCCGCAGCGCAGCGGCGTGCCGGGTGACGTTGAGGGCCTGGGCTCGCACCCAGGGCGGCAAGACAGCGGGCGTGGTCGTGGCCGCACTTGCAGCTTGGCCGTTTTTGTTCGGCGGCGGCATCGCAGGACCAAGTTCAGACGCTGTCTGCTGCATAGACTCTTTCACACTCGAAAACGCGTAACCCCTCACCCCCAACCCCTCGCCCCCAACCCCTCTCCCCGCAGCGGGGAGAGGGGAGTATCATTGGCCGCGCAGTTGTCATTAGAATGTTTTCGTTGGCGCCTGACGCACTCAACGCCCACACGCAGCGCAGGAGCGACCGCCCCTGCCGCAATGCGGGCAAGCGCCTGCCTGCCGGCCACCGCATGTTGGACATCCCATCGAGGCGCCGCTTGCCGCCAGTCGGTGATACTGTTGGTCCAAGGCCCGCGACCGCCTCCAGGCCAGTGAGCATTGCCGCGGGCTGGCCAGCACCGTCGCGGTCTGGCGACCCAAGGCTCGCACTGCCGCGGCTGGCGGCACCGCAACGCCGCCGCGTGATTGCCTGGCGATGTCTGCCGCGGTGCGGCGGAGAATGGTCGGCAACATCCGGACCATGGGCCGCGTCGCGGGGTTGCGGCGAATCGCCTGGACGACGCCGGCCGCGCCACGGATCAGCCCAGGGGCGGCCCGCATGATGGCAGGTGCAACACGCGGAATCAACCGCGCCGCCAGAGGAATCAAGGCGCCGATAAAAGCCTCGGCTTCCGCCTCGGTTTGGGCCTCTTTGGCGGCATGGCCCAGGTGTTCCATCAACGCATCGGGATAAATCCGACGCACGGGATTTAGCTCTTGTTCAAATTCCCACTCCATTTCGCGAGCGGGAATCCAGCTATCGACATAAGGCACGGCCCACGTGCCCAGGGCTTGCCCGCCTTTTTGTCCGAGCCAGGCCCCGACCTTTTCACCCACGGGAGCGGCGGCGCCATCAGAGACAGCGCCGGCCAGGGCGCCGCCAACATACTTGCCGGCCTGTCCGCCGGCGACGCCTGCCAGGGCCGGCAAACCCTTCTGCACGGCGGTATGGGCCAACCGCAAAGCCCACTGGCGCTGGGCGGTGCCCGGAGTTTGCAAGGCGGTCACTTGTTGGCGGCCCCAGGTGGCTGCCCGGCTCGCCAGGTTCCGCAAGCTGCTGAGAAACTCTTCGTTCTCATACTCGCCCTCCATCTCCCCTTCGCTTTCCATTTCATGATGGATTTCAAGCTCGGGCAGGGCCGCACTTTCAAAAGTTGACATGGCCTGACTCATGATGACTCCTATGCACAGGTTGCCGAGACGCTCGCGCTTGTATTGGCCTAACCGCGAACAGCACTTGCACGGCCGGCCGGGGCCTTGGCGCGCTGGCTGGCCCGCAAATTACGTTGGATCACGATGCCGCAGGTGCGCGGACTGCTGAGAACTCGCCGCGTGGTTTGAGCCATCACCGCGCCGGCCGTCTTGCGGCTGATGGGCAAACCTGAAGCAGCGCGGCGACGCAAGGTCCGAACCGTTTGTCGCACAATCGTGGGAACGACCCGTACCGCTGGACGAGTGATCCGCCGCACACGCAGGATTCGTGTCAATATGGCGGCGCCACGGACCAAATGGGGTATCAAGCGCCGCAACGCGGCCCGGTCGGCGACGGATAGCGTTGTAACCACTGCCGCGCCGGTCATCGCTTCCGCCTCGGCCTCGTGGTGAGCGCCCGCCGCCACCTCGGCCATCATTTCGGCCATGGCCTCGTGATGTGGCAATTCGTGGTGCAACTCGTGGTGCATTTCGTGATGGACTTCATGGTGAGTCTCGTGATGCCCGCCGCCCAGTTCATGCAAGGCTGCTTCGTGATGGCCGGTTTCCAATTCGTGCAGGCCGGCTTCATGCAAGATTTCGTGGTGCGCCGCTTCCCCTTCAAATTCATGGTGAATCTCGTGGTGGCCGCCCTCGTGCAGTGTTGCTTCCAGCTCAGCCTCAAGCTCGCCTTCGCCCAGGGCAGACGCGGCGGCCCTGCCAATCAACCCACCCAAGGGGCCGCCGACGGCAGTGCCGACGATCGGCGCCGCGATCTTGGCGATCGAGCCAAGCACCGGCGCTGCCCGGCGGATGAAGCCGCCAACGCCGCGCGCCAGCCGCCGCAGGCGGCCGAAGAATTCTTCTCCTTCGAATTCGCCTTCCAGTTCCCATTCCAGCTCGCCCGCGCCTTCCAGCTCACCCTCCAGCTCAAATTCGTGGTGTTGCTCATGGTGCGGCGTTTCGTGATGGGTTTCGTGCGCCCCGCCAATCTCCATTTCCATTTCGCCCAATAGTTCACTTTCGAGTTCGGCGGTGAATTCGCCGTCTGGTCTGGTCGCCATGTTGAGATCTCCGTTGGAAATCGTGCCGATGTTTCCGCCAGTCAAGCCAAGGGGGGTTGTCCGCGATTGGCAAGAACTCGCCGGAATTTCAATATCACGCTGAGGAGAAGTGTAACGGCCGGAAAAAAACGCGCTGTCGCTTTTTCAAGGAAACATCTTCGAGGTGGCTTGAACGCGCGTCCCGCAAACAAGCGACAGCCACCGCCGCGCTGACCGCCTAGGATCGCTGCATCCCAAAGGTCCTGTCCTGACAAGAATCACGGCGCCAACAAATTGCAAAAAATGGTTGCGTCGTCGGCAATTGTCGGGTGAAATGCTGAATCTTGACGAGATCGTGCAGAGGCAGCAGGTGCAGTGCAATTGAAGGGATAATCTGGTTTCCATCACACCTTCGAAAAAGCATCCAGTCCTTGACAGGAGACCCAGGATGGCTAGCTCATTGCAGGCAAATCGGCGCGACCACGCCGAGGCAACGACGAATGCGGAAATCCAAACGTTAGCTCGGCGCCTCGTCAAGAAGATTCGAAGTGAGGCTGACGCCGCTGCCATGGGCAAAGCCCACGCGGACGGCAACGAGCGAAAGGTGCTTTTGGACATCGACGTTGACGGTGTGCGCTGCCTTTTCGTCCGACGGCCGCCGCAGCTTTCCCAGGCCAGGGTTGTGCTCAGCCCGCGCGAGCGCGAGATCGCCCGCATGATTGCCAAGGGATACCCCAACAAGACCATAGCCCGCGTGCTTGACATCAGCACCTGGACAGTGGGCACTTACCTGCGGCGAGTCTTCGCCAAACTCAATGTGAGTTCACGCGCCGCCATGGTGGCCATGCTGAGTGAGGAGGAACAGGGATTGGGGTTGGTGAAACTGTCCGCTCAACAATCGAGAAATGGTCTGTCGGATTAGAAAGTAAGGCAGTGGAGATTCAGACGCCGAAGATCGCATCCATGTCTTTTTGCATGGCGTCCCCCACGAAGCTTGCCGCCGTATCGCATTGGTTGATAATTCAAACGCTGGCGGCAAACATTTTTCTAGCCAAGAGATTCCGAAGCACCTATCATGCAGTTTAGTAGCTATAGGTATAGTACGCATAGCTAATAAAAG
>DASRAT010001093.1:0-3415 GCA_035638015.1 Gemmataceae bacterium
CAGATGACCTGCGCGGGTAAGTTACGTCAGCTGAGGCTTCCAGGAATCTCGAGCGCCGCACATCGCGGCGCGACCAGCAGCATCCGAAAGATCCCTTCCCCTTTCGGCGCGAAGCGCCAGGAAGGGAAGGTGTCGCAACGAGGGTAAGGAGCGGTTTGCGAAGCAAACGAAATGGTCCAGTGGACCATTTCGAGCGACGAACGCCGCGAGCTTGGGCGAGCGGCCGGAGCGACTTCGCAAACCCGAGTTGCGACGGATGGGGGTAAGTAAAAAATACGAAAGACGGAGAAGCATCCTCCTCCGTCCTTCGCATTGCCCACCAGATAAAAACTTTTTCCCTTCGCCCCGGGGCGGATGCCGCTGTTTTTTTGCGGTCATCCGGCGTCGGCTGGCAATGGGCGGACTTTTCAGTCCGCCCATGCCTTGGCTTAGCGGAACAGCGACAGGATGGTCTGCGGCTGCTGATTGGCGATTGACAGAGCCTGAATGCCCAACTGCTGCTTGACCTGCAAGGACTGCAGCATGGCGCTTTCCTGCGCCATGTTGGCGTCGACCAGGTTGCCGATGCCAGCGGTCAGGGTATCGGACAGCTTCTGTGAGAAGGTCGCCTGGATCGAGAACTTCGCGGCACCCGACGACAGCTTGGCAAGGGCCGAGTTGACGTTGGTCAGCGAGGTCTGGATCGTGGCCACCAGGGTCGAAGCCTTGGATTGGGTCGAAATCGTGGCCGTGGACTTCAAGGTCACGATGGTGCCCGACAGCTTCATGTTCTGGGCGGCGGTCGTGATACGGCGCGTGCCGTCGGCCGAGGCCAGAGCAGTGATCTGAGTGGTCGAACCGTCCACCAGGTTGAAGCCGTTGAACACCGCATTCTTCACGATCGTGGAAATCTGATCGCGCAGGGCGGTGAAGTTGGCATTCAGCGCGTTACGGCTGGAGGTGTCCAACGAGGAGTCGGCCGCGGCAAGTGCCTTGGTTTTCAGCTGGATCAGCAAGTCCGAAATGGACTGGCCGGCGGACAGGGCGACGTCGATCGCCGAGGTGCCGTTGTTGATCGAGTTGATGACGGCCGTATAGCCCGCCACCTGACCGCGCTGATTCTGGGCGATCGCGTAGATCGCGCCATCATCGCGGGCCGTGGCAACCTTCAAGCCGCTGTTGATGTGGGATTGAGTCTGGGCCAACTGGCCCTGGGTGGCAGACAAATACTGCAGCGCGACGAGCGCACTGTTATTGGTGTTGACGCTAAAAGACATATTGGTCTCTCCGTTCTGGTGGTAACGAGCAAGGCTCGCGGGTGCGAGCATTGCTCTTGGGCGTTTTGCCCGCGTACCCATTGGCAAGGGCCGTGCCGAACGAAGGTAATGTCTGGTTAGTCATCGATTTTGCGGCCGCTAGGTAAATGCGTCCCGGCGGAGATTGCCGCGTGCAATTTTTCACCCGGCAAGAATTTCCCTGCGCGGCAAAATCTGCCGGGCTGGACCGGCAAATACTTCCACTTTTCGAAAAAAGTCGCGCGCGGAAATCCAGCAATCCTGCGGAAAACTTTGGTTCACGACGGAACAGCGCAAGGTAAACGAGCGTTACGGCGGCGCATCACGATTGCGCAAAAAAAACCACCAAAAGAGAGACGGGGCGATGCTTTCGCATCGCCCCGTCCCGGTGAGCCCCTCTTGAAGAGCTATGCGTATTAGCGGAACAGCGACAGGATGGTCTGCGGCGCCTGGTTGGCGATCGACAATGCCTGCACGCCCAGCTGTTGCTTGACCTGCAGCGACTGCAGCCTGGCGCTTTCCTGGGCCATGTTGGCGTCGACCAGGTTGCCCAGACCGGCGGTCAGGGTGTCGGACAGTTTCTGGGTGAAAGTTGCCTGGATCGAGAACTTGGCCGCGCCGGACGACAGCTTGGCCAAGGCCGAGTTGACGTTGGTCAGCGAGGTCTGCAGCACGCCGATCAGGGCCGAGGCCTTGACCTGGGTGGAGACGGTGGCCGTGGTCGTCAGGGTGAGGATGGCGCCCGACAATTTCAGGTTCTGGGCCTGGGCGGTGATCCGGCGCGTGCCGTCCGCCGAAGCCAGAGCCTGGACCTGGGTGGTCGAACCGTCGACCATGTTGAAATTGTTGAACACGGCGTTCTTGACGATAGTGGTGATCTGATCGCGCAAGGCGGTAAAGTTGGCGTTCAGCGCCTGGCGGCTCGCGGTGTCAAGCGAGGGGTCGGCGGCGGCAAGCGCCTTTTGCTTGAGCTGGATCAGGAGATCCGAAATCGACTGGCCGGCGGACAAGGCCACGTCGATCGCCGACTGGCCGTTGTTGAGGCTGTTGATCACGGACGAGAAGCCGGCCAAAGCGCCGCGCTGGTTCTGGGCAATAGCGTAGATCGCGCCATCGTCCTTCGCCGTCGCAACCTTGAGGCCGCTATTGATCGCGCTCTGGGTCTGGTCGAGCTGACCCTGGGTGGCATTCAAATACTGCAGCGCGACCTGCGCGCCGGAGTTGGTGTTGACGCTGAAAGACATGGCTACTCTCCGTTTCAAATCTGGTGGCGAACTCGCGTTCTGCGGACCCTGGGCAAGGCCCGCACATGCTTTTGCAACGCCCGTGCCACGCGATTAACCGGATAAGTGACTGATATTGTTCGAATATCTTTCCTAAGAGCCATTAACCATTAGGCATGATCTGCCGCTTAGGGAAATTTCTGCCGTCTATTTTTGAACCCCCTCCGGCCTCGACTATCACGCCGTCGCTTCGCTCCGGCGCCCGTCTCGGCCACCTCCCCCTTGGGCGTGCTTACGCACGCGAAGGGGGAGGCGGGTCATGGCCCTAGCGGATAGTCGCCGTGCGGAATGCACGGCTCGCGATAATTTAATTGTCCAGGAATCTCGAGCGAGGCAGGCTTAGCTTTTCTTATGAGCGAAGCGAATTAGAAAAGCTTGTCCTATGCGAGCGTTAGCGAGCATTGTTTCGCACGGGCGGTCCGGCCGCTCGCCCAACTCGCGGGAATCTCGAGCCCGGCATTCCGCCGGGCGACAATCCGCTAGGGCCGTGACCCGCCGTTCCGGCCGCTCGCCCAAGCTCGCGGCGTTCGTCGCTTTCGCAGGTCCACTGGACCTGCTCACGCGCTTTGCGCGCCGCTCCTTACCCCTTCGCGTGCGTAAGCACGCTTAAGGGGGAGGTGGCCGAGACGGGCGCCGGAGCGAAGCGACGGCGTGATAGTCGAGGGTGAGGTTGGCGGCCAAGCCAACCGAACGCCAAGCGCCAAAGGCGCGCAGGCCGGAACGGAGGGGGATCAACAAAGAAAAGGGCCGCTGGATTGCTCCAACGGCCCTGAATCGCAAAACCTTCAGTGGTCTCAGACCGCCTTGAGGTTCGCCGCCTTGGCACCGCGCGCGTCCGGCACGATGTCGAACGAGACC